>JACAFC010000134.1 GCA_013388515.1 Ignavibacteriaceae bacterium
CCCCAATTACGGTTGATACATGGTACAGATTAGTTGTTGCTGTTGATCTTGGTACAAGTTTCAAATCTTATTTAAATGGTACTTTGCTTCTTGCGCATGCCAGCCAACTTGTTGATGATCGCTGGTCGTTAGCTCCCCACTTATTTTTGTTTGGAGATGATGATGGTGACGATGGATTAATTCAAGTTGCTGAAGTTGCCATTTGGGATTATGCACTTTCAGAAATTGAGATTGCTGCCTTAGGTGGTCCGGGTACTGCTTTGCCGGTTGAATTGACTTCATTTACTGCATCAGCTTCTAATGACATCATTACTTTAAATTGGGAAACCGCTTCAGAAGTAAATAACAGTGGTTTTTCTATTGAGAGAAAAGGACAAGCAGCTGAATGGAAATCAATTGGTTTTGTTCCAGGTTATGGAACATCTGCCGAAAAACACAATTACTCCTTTAATGATAAACTAAATGCTTCAGGAAAATATTTTTATAGACTGAAACAAATCGATCAAAATGGTCAGTACAATTATTCAAAAGAAGTAGAAGTTGTAGTAACTCCTTCGGAATTTAAGCTTTACAATAATTATCCAAACCCATTCAATCCATCAACTACAATTTCTTATAATCTCTCTGCAGACGCCGTGGTAAGTCTCCGAGTGTATAATTCTGTTGGTGAGCTTGTTACAGAATTATTTAATGGAACTCAATCAGCTGGTTTTTACGAAGTACAGTTCCATTCTAATATGAATAATATTAATTTAGCTAGCGGTATCTATTTAGTTGAATTAAGAGCTAACCAAAATGTTCAAAGAATTAAAATGATATTGAATAAGTAATTTATTTTTAATGAGGATTTTTCAGCAGCTGATTCTGAAGAATCCTCTTTTATATTAATGAGGAGCCAATGAACATAAAAAAACTATTCGCCCTGTTTGTTTTTGTAACGTCTTTAGGAATATCAACATATGGTAATGATCTTACTGCAGATCGAGTTGGTTGGTGGAATTTTAATGATACTACTAATCTTGCAAAGCCGGTTATCGGTTATGGATTACCTCTCGAGCTTGTAGGAACGCATCAAGCAGTTGAAGGACCTACATCCGGAGATTTTGCTTCAAAGATTGGAGTAGGCAGCCATTACAAAATGAAACATCAAATTGCACCTAATGGCGGCGGGACAAAGGTTAATGAATTCACTTTACAAATTGATTTCAAAGTTGAAGCACTTGATATTTGGCATTGCTTTTTTCAAACAACAATACAAAATAATAATGATGGCGATTGTTTTATTAATCCAAACGGAAATATAGGTGTTGCTGCAACTGGATATTCAACGTATGCAGTTAAATTAAATGAATGGTACAGATTAGTTCTTTCAGTTAAAAATGGAACCCAATACAAATACTACATTGACGGCGGATTGCTAAATAATGGTACTGTTCAGGGAATTGATGGCAGATTCTCATTGGATTCTTTATTACTGATGTTTGCGGATGAAGATGGGGAAGATAATCCAATTATTGTTTCCGAAATAGCAATTTGGGATAGAGCGCTTACTGCTCAAGAAATTAGCAATCTTGGTGGATTTGGTCATAAACCGCCTACTGTTCCTGGAACAAAGTTAGTTCTTGTTCCATATTTACAAACACCCACAACTAATTCAATTTATGTTTGCTGGCACGATACCCTGTCAACCCCTACAAGTGTTGAATATGGAACTTCAGCATCTTTAGGACAAACAGCCAGTGGGACAAGTGAAGTTATTTCGGGAAGCTATATTTGGCACACTGTTAAGCTAACTGGATTACAATCCAACACTGAATACTTTTATAAAGCAATAAGTGGGAGCGGCTCGTCGAAAATCTACAATTTCAAAACTTTGCCGGATAGTATTTCCAAAAATAAAATTCGATTTCTTTTACTAAGCGATACACACAACAGCGATACATCAAAACCAGTTAAAGTGATTAAGGAAGCAAAAAAGAAAATGGAAGAATTGTACGGTGTTGATTTACATAATCATATAAATGCAATTATTCATTCTGGAGATTTAGTTGTTAGCGGAAGTAATATAGTTGAATATACTGACGTATTTTTTGCACCTTTATCATTTCTTTCAACAAGTATTCCTGTAATGACAGTTGCTGGAAATCATGAAAATGAGAATGCATTTTATTATAAGTACATGAAATATGATGATGTTCAGCCATATTCAACAGCAGGTGAAAGATTCTGGTCGTTTAGAATTCAAAACACACTTTTTATTGGTTTAAACTCAAATGCAAGCAGTTTTTTTACACTCCAAAAAACATGGCTTGATCAAGCTTTAGCTCAAGCAGAAGCTGATTCAACAATAGATTTTGTTTTTGTAATGTCGCATCACTTTTCAATTACTGAATTATGGGGAGAGGGAATGACGTATGAAGCATTTAAAGTTCAACATGTTACAAATGATATTTATCCAATTCTAAAAAAATACTCTAAAGTAGTTCAGCATTCCTATGGTCACACTCATGGTTATGAAAGAGGTACGTGGGAAACTGCTGCTTTAAACCCAAGAGGTGATTTCAGAATAGTGTGCGGAGGCGGCAGCGGTGGTGCAATAGATCGCTGGGGTTCATACTTAAACAACGATTTTTCGAATATCCATGTTGCCATCGATAATTTTTCTTATCAGATAATTGAAATTGATCCGTTGACAAAAACATATGAATCAAAAATGTACAGTCTTGGAAATACGAGTAAAGCTCGTGATAATGAAGTAATGGATACCTGGTACAGAAAAGCAAACCAACCGGCACCCGAAGCACC
>JACAFC010000189.1 GCA_013388515.1 Ignavibacteriaceae bacterium
ATATTGAGCCGAACAGATTTAGACGAATTGGGATGAAATTACGAGTTGCTCAAGATCCTTTAATCAAATTATGGCAGCACAACGATAGACTTGAACATAAAATGATTGAGTTACGGCTGGAACGAAGAAAAAAACTTGAATACTATTTTAAATTGAATAAGAACTTGCGAAAAACGCTGTACAACTTGATTCCTGTTATTGTTAAAAATTCATCAAATCCCAAATTGATGATTCAAGCTGGGCTTTATCGGGATATTTTGCAGCGCTTTATACTTACACCAAGGATACATCAAAAATTAATTACTGCAAAAGATCAATTTGCTATTAATACCACTGTGCACAATATTTTTGAAATAAATGAATTATCAGGAAAATTTGGGAATCCTGGTATGGTACTTGGCTTACAAGTAAGTATGTCAACCAATCCAGATGCTTTAATTTCTCTTGATAAAAAATTTAATTCCGAAAGAGAGCGAGTATTAAAGAATAATTTTACTGATGTTCCTAAAATATGGTCTATTCCCCTTTTCGAAGATATTGAGACAGTTCAAAACATTGACAACTACCTTTCTAAAATTTGGGAGTTTTCAATTCAAAGCAGAAGCATAGATCAAGAAGTAAGAACCCGTTTCTCGGAAATATTATGTGAAATATTTATTGCAGGATCGGATTTGAGCCAGCAAGTTGGGCAAACTGCTGCCGCTTTACTTTACAATACTGCAAAACATAAAACCATTGAATGGTTAGCAAAACGCGGTTTAACTTCCAACATAAGGATTAAATTAGGTTGCGGTGAACCTATGCAAAGACAGGGAGGATACTATGCTGATTTTTCTAGTAAACCAGCTTTCGTGAAAACTGAAACGACAGGAAAGTTATTATTTGAAAATCTTAAAGAATCAACGGTAAAAAGTACGGAGTTTGCAATCAGCCCTCTTCATGGTGTATTTGCGGGTGGAGATTTGAGAACACTTCAAAGTGCAATTGCTGAAAAAGTTAGACAATTGACTCCTGCAGAAAGATCTCAATTATATTTTCATTTAAGAAAAACTCAGGATTTTTATCGCGCAGAATTAAATCGAGCCTCGGAACCGTTTATCGATACACGATTAGCTTACGAATCTAAAAGTTTGAAAGAACTTGAAAGATTAACACTCGGAAAGACCGATGAAGTCTTTAACGAGTTTGTGGATTTAACAAGTAAAAACTTCAAACAAATAATTTATGGAAACGAAGATGATGTTGTTGGAATTCATGTCATTTCTTACTTCCTCTCACGTGCAATGCCGATTTTAAGAGATCGGCCTGTTGAAAGACCATCGAAAAGTATAAGTACAAACAAGGGGCAAAAGATTTTAGAGATAATTGCATCAACCATTCCTCTTTGTAAACACGGCAGTTTGCTTAGAGCAATAAGTCATAATAAAGCGCAGACTTTTGTTTTAGGCATCAATCAACTCTCAACCGGATTATTCAGAGCATTGAATCAATTTTCTCAGAAGGAATTTGTGGGAGGAAGTGGATATCAATTATTAACTGACCGCATACTTCCCCGTCTGCCTGTTTATGAAATACTGCAAACATTAAGAATACTTCAGGATTGCAGTTTGAAGAATGTATCAAAATTTTCAAATGCTTTCCCTGCAGGTTTAACTGCTTTTGCACTGCTTCGAGAAGATATGGATTCACTGCCGCTTTTCATTCCTTTGTTCCAAAAAGAATTATTGAGAAGGCATGGAGTAAACGTTACTGAATTTTTCAAGGATGATAAGTTTATAACAGAATTGCTCCCAACTGTTCGCCCCGATTTAGCTGTTCTGCTTCAGCCAGATTTATTCAATACAAAAATTGAATCTCTTCTTGGAAAATTTCATAGAAATATTTCAAAAGCTTGGATTGATGATTTCACATCACTGTTAATTATTCCAGAGAAAATTACATACTGGCGTGAAAAAGTGTGGGCACTGCTTGAAGAACCCGTTAAAGAACAAGTAAAATCTTTTGTTGAACTTGCTGTCGCACTTAATACATTATCTAAGGATATTGATACGCGTGACTTTACTGCAGCAATTACTTCTGCAAAACAAAGTAAGATTGAAACATCAATTGCATATCTGTTTAAAAGTGGTGTTGATGATTCCATGAGGGATTTTCTCTCGGCCGCAGTTCAATATTTAACACGCCTGCCAAGTCAAATGGTGGAAGTACCGATTGATATTGTACGCGCACTAAAAGAAGTTGAAAGAATTTTACGTATTGAAGAACAGGCTTTAACAAAATCCAAACAAGACCTGCTTAATTTTTACCTATTGCAAATTGCTCATCATGTTGGCGATAATGGTTAACTGAGATTTTCAACACTAGTCCTTAATAAACATTATTCTTCTCTATTATATTTCCAATAAAATCAAACAGGTTTATTTATTTACACACTTGCTAATTAGCCATTTAGCAAATAATTTAACATTGCATTGATTCAATTTATTTTTCACTTCGTGAGGAAATCACATGAGTTTAAGTCTAATAGCAAAATCGATTAAAGCCTCCCCTACACTAAAGTTAAATGAGAAGTTCGCAATTCTCAAAGAAAAAGGTGATCCGGTAATTCACCTTGGAGGCGGAGAGCCTAAAAGCCGCATGCCTATGGATGCCATTCTTGCAACAGTTGCACACGTAAATACAGGTGAAGTTAGGTACGCACCAGCTGATGGAATTCCGGCATTAAAACAGGCAATTATTCGTTATACAGAAGAATTTTATGAACGAAAAGTTAAGCCAGAAAACGTGATTGCCTCTGGCGGTGCAAAACAGGCAATTATGGTTGCCTTGCAGGCGATATTAAATCCTCAGGAAGAAGTCCTCTTCCCGGCACCTTACTGGGTCAGCTATCCAGATATGGCTAAACTTATTGGAGCTATTCCGGTTGCGGTATTACCTGAAGATGGAACTTTTTATCCAAGATTAAAAGATATTACAGATCGCGTAGGTTCTTATACAAAAGCTGTTATTATTAACAGTCCAAATAATCCCACAGGGGCTATGTACTCCGAAGAGTTTATTGCTGATGTGGTAGAATTCTGTGAGAAAAAAGATTTATGGCTGATAATGGATGATATTTATCATCGTTTAATTTTTGATGGTAAAAAACCAATTAACTGCTACAAGTATGCAAAAAAATTTGACGAGAATTCAAAAATTATTCTCATCAATGGAGTATCTAAGCAATATGCGATGACAGGATTTAGAATTGGCTGGGCAGTTGGCAATAAAAAAGTGATTGAAGCAATGAGCAATATTCAAGGTCATCAAACTTCAGGACCATCAGTACTTCTGCAAAAAGCCGCAGTTGCTGCTTTGAACGGAATTCAATCTGGAGTGGAAAGTTTGCGTACCACATTGGAAAATAACAGAAATGTAATGATTGATCTGCTCAATTCTTTTGAAGGCGTGAAAGTAACAAAACCAGACGGCACTTTTTATTGTTTGGCTGATTTTTCTGCTTATGAGAAAGATTCCAATAAACTATCCGAATTTTTAATTGATAAAGTTCAAGTGCTAACCGTTCCCGGCAAAGAATTTGGATTGGATGGTCATTTAAGATTAAGCTATTGCGGAACAATTAAAGATATTCAAGATGGAATTGAGCGTATGAAGTGGGCGCTCGATCCTAATTCAGCTAACGAACTTTACATTGGCGACAGAAAATTAGTGAGGGATTGGTCATGAGTAAATACCTGGAATTCAACACACCGGCAACTAAGCAAGCAATGGAGCTTGCATCAGATTTCAGACTAAAAAATCAAGGATTAACTGATCTTGATAGAGTTTTCTGGAATTTACCTTCCGAAGCTTTGTACGAAGAAGCAATCTTTAGGAATGAAGCAAAGCTAACAAAGCACGGGGCATTAGTTGTAAATACTGGAAAACATACAGCGCGTGCTGCTGCTGATAAATTTATCGTTCAAGAACAAAGTACAAATGACAAAATTTGGTGGGGAGTTTATAATCGCCCATTCAGTTCTGAAAAATTCAATCAGTTAATGGGCAGAGTACAGGCTTTCCTTCAGGGTGAAGAATTGTTTGTACAAGATTGTTATGTTGGTGCCGATCCCGAATACAGAATGCCAATTCGAATTATAACTGAAAAGGCTTGGCATAGTTTGTTTGCAAGAAATATGTTTATTACAACAGACAACAGAGACGAACTAAAAAAGTTTGTACCAGATTTTACCGTAATTGCACTTCCGGGTTTTAAGGTTGATCCTTCTATAGATGGAACACGTACAGATACAGGAATCATTTTAAACTTTGAGCAAAGAACTGCGATTATTGCAAATTCACTTTATGGCGGTGAAATTAAAAAATCAGTATTCACGCTGCTTAATTTTCTTCTTACATTCGAAGATGTTTTACCAATGCACTGTTCTGCAAATGTTGGCAATGATGGAGATGTAGCATTATTCTTTGGATTAAGCGGAACTGGAAAAACCACTCTTTCTGCTGATCCAAAAAGAAAACTTATTGGCGATGATGAACACGGCTGGAGTAACCAAGGTGTGTTTAATTTTGAAGGCGGATGTTATGCAAAAGTTATTCGTTTATCTGCAGAGAGTGAGCCTGAAATTTATGCAACAACAAAGCGATTCGGAACAATATTGGAAAATGTTGTTTTCGATCCAGTAAGTCGTAATATTGATTTAGATGACGACAGCATCACCGAAAATACAAGATGTTCATACCCGCTTGAATTTATTCCGAATGTTGTACCGGATGGATATGTTCGTTCACATCCAAAGAATATTATTTTCTTAACATGCGATGCAAGCGGAGTTATGCCTCCAATTGCAAAATTAAATCCTGAACAAGCTCAATACCATTTCATCAGCGGATATACATCTAAAATTGCTGGAACGGAGATTGGATTAGGAATTGAACCTCAATTAACTTTTTCTGCATGTTTTGGAGCACCGTTCATGGTTCGTCATCCATTTGAGTATGCCGCAATGTTAAAACAAAGAATGCTTAAGCATAAAGCAAATGTTTGGCTTGTGAATACCGGCTGGGTCGGTGGAAAATTTGGAGTTGGGAAACGTATTAGTATTCGGCATACAAGAAACTTATTGAACGCCGCATTAGAAGGTAAACTCGACAAAGTTAAATACAGAAAAGATAAACTGTTTGGATTTGAAGTTCCGTTGAGCTGTCCTGAGGTTCCTGAGGATGTACTCGAACCATCCAACTCATGGGGAAATAAAAACGAGTACTGGAAAAAGTATGATGCACTCGCAGCAAGATTTATTGAGAACTTTAAACTTTTTGAAAAAGGAACTTCCGAAGAAGTTAAGAAAGCCGGACCGGTTAGGTTGAAATGATTATAAGCTATGCCAGATTTAGCAACGATATAACTTAAGAAAATCTGGCATAGCTCTCTAAAATATTTTAGATTTAATTATATAAATCAAGGGAGCAATGAAGTGAAAACTATATTATCAGTTTTTGTCATTTCAGCAAATTTTCTCACCACCCAACAAAATATGTGGCCACTCGCAAAAGGGAATCAATATCAATACTTCGAATATGGAACACATTCGGTCGGATATTCATACGCTCTAAGAAGAGAAATGATTATTAACGATACTGTAATAAATCAAGTAAAATATTATTCTTTTAATAAATCAGGAGATTATTTTAGATACGATAAAGACTCCAACAAAGCATTTTTATGGTTTAATGGAGTGGAAGGTTTATACTTCGATTTTAATTTGTTAAATGGCAGTACCTTTTCTCAGTTTAAACATTCATTACATTCTTATGGCGATGTTATAATTTCAACGGGAACGGAAAATTTCTTCGGGATGGAATATGAAACTAGCCAGTGGACAACATCTTATGGATTTAGTAGAAATTATGAACGGTTTGGTGATAATCTGGGAATTGTTGCCAGAGGAAGTAGTGTCTTTGGCCCCGGCCCAGACTCGGAAATAAATTCCTGGATTATTAATGTCATATTATACGATAGTCTCGGCAATTACTCTTATTATTCGAATGCATATGAACCTACAATAACATTCCAACCTTTTTCTACTTTAGCGGATAGTTCTTTTCATTCATTTTCATCACAAGTAGATCATCATTATAATAGATTTAGTTCATTTCTCGGAAATTTAAGTGATGGTATTGTTTATATTGATTCAGTATTTGTAGAATTCTTTTACCAAAGAGATTCTATTAAAACATCCCCTCTCAGAATAGATGCACAAAGAATTCCTGTAACAAATTCTTATGAATTTTTGCTCCCCGTGGATACATTTTTAATTAAAACTGGCTACGAACTTTTATATAGGATAGGGGCAAAAGACAAAAGCATCATTCCAGTTTATTCGTACTCCCCCGATAGTGGATACTATCAGGCAGTATATCAACCAACTTCGATTGAAGATGAAAGTTCCCGAATAAAAACTTTTTCCCTTTCCCAAAACTACCCAAACCCGTTTAACCCGGTTACAAAAATAGTTTATTCTATTCCTTCTGTAGGGGCACGATGCATCGTGCCCGTACTACTAAAAGTTTATGATGTGCTTGGGAACGAAGTTGCAACTTTGGTGGATGAATATAAGCCAGCAGGAAACTATGAGGTTGAATTCCAGTCGGTAATAGGCAATAAGCAGTTGGCAAGTGGAATTTATTTTTACCAATTATGGGCTGCGCCTAGCGGCGGACAAGTTGTTGATCCCGAATCAAGTTCTGGACAAGGTTTTGTGGAGACAAAGAAAATGATCCTGCTTCGATAATTTCATCACGATAAGAATGGCGAATTATTTATAAAATTGTCATGCTGAACGAAGTGATGCATCTAAATTGTGAAAAGTTCGAGATGTTTCGCTTCGCTTAACATGACCTATAAAATACCTCCTCCTTTTCTTTTTGCTTTTCAAGTAATATCTTTGCTCAAGTTATTCTTTGAATAACCAATCATTTTTCCCAATATAATTTGGAAACTTATGAATACATCAGAAAGAGTGAATAAGATACACGTCTCTCCAACAATGCAAGTTGCTGCCGAAGCAAAAAGAATGAAGTCTGAGGGAATTGATGTAATTGATTTGAGTGTTGGCGAACCAGATTTCCCCACTCCCCACAACATTAAAGAAGCTGCCAAGAAAGCGATTGATGAGAATCAAACAAGATATACAATTAATGCAGGAACAGTTTAACTGCGAAAAGCTATCATTCAAAAATTGAAACGGGATAATCACCTTGATTATCACCTAAATCAAATAATAGTTACCAATGGTGCAAAGCAAGGAGTATTCAACTCAGTGCTTGCAACAGTAAATGAAGGTGATGAAGTAATTATTCCTTCACCATACTGGGTTTCGTATCCCGATATGGTAAGCATGGCTAACGGCAAATCAGTTTTTATCCAAACCAAAGAAAAGGATGGTTTCAAGCTAAAACCGCAAATTCTGGAGAAAGCCATCACACCAAAAACAAAAGTCTTAATATTATGCAATCCTTCCAATCCAACCGGTTCCACCTACACTAAAAAAGAATTGGAATCCTTAGCTGAAGTAATTAAGAACAAAAATTTATTCATTATTTCGGATGAGATTTATGAGAAGCTTGTTTATGGTGATTTCAAATTCACAAGCTTTGCATCAATAAACAGCGAAATGAAACAGCGGACAATTTTAGTTAATGGTGTTTCCAAAACTTATGCAATGACCGGATGGCGAATCGGTTATGTTGCAGCTCCGGAAAACATTGTAGATGCATTGAATAAAATACAAAGCCACAGCACTTCCAACGCTTCATCAATTTCACAGGCTGCTGCCATTGAAGCATTAGCGGGACCTCAATATGTGATAAGCGAAATGCTGCAAGAGTTTAAATTGCGGCAAGAATTTTTTCACAATGAAATAACATCAATAAAGGGAATTACTTGTTATAAACCCGAGGGCGCTTTTTTCCTTTTCCCAAATGTATCATCATACTTTGGGAAAACATTGGGTAATCATAAGATTTCAGATTCTTTTGATTTTGCTATGCTTATTTTACAAAAAGCACACATCGCAGCGGTTCCGGGAAGCGCTTTTGGTGCAGAGGGTTTTATTAGATTTTCCTATGCAACTTCTATGGAAAACTTAAAAGAAGCCGCAATAAGATTGAAAAGGATTTTGGTTAAAATAAGTTAATAGAAATTAGCTGTTCAGATACAGCTGTAATGATTTTAAAACTTCTGCCTGCGGAAATTCTACATTTGTCCACAATTGAAAAGATTTGGCTGCTTGAGCAATTAACATCTGCATACCATTAATTGTTTTTGCTCCGGCTAGCGAGGCAGTTTTTAGCAGTAAAGTATTTTGAGGATTATAAACCAAATCAAAAACTATTTGTTCCTTAGTAAAGACATCTGCTGAAGTTACAACAGAATCATTTTCATTTGGATGCATTCCAACCGGTGTTGTATGAACAACAAGACTTGAATCTTTAATTACTTCAAATGCAGATGGCGGGACGAGCTCTTTAGTTTTTATTGACGAGTACTTCATTTTCTCGGCGAAGAAATCCTTTAAGTTTTCAGCTCGTCTTTCATTACGATTAACGATAAAAATCTTCTTTGGTTTGAAGTTTTTTATCAAAGTATATATTACTGCACGAGCAGAACCTCCTGCGCCAATTACACAAACTTTATTGCCGGCTATTTCTTCCTTGAATGGAAGCAGCGTCTCTAGTATTCCAAAAGTATCGGTATTGTAACCAATTAATTTCCCTTGTTCGTTAACAATTGTATTAACTGACCCAATTATTGAAACTTCATCCGAAACACTGCTAAGATATTGTATTGCTGCTTCCTTATGAGGAATGGTGATATTAAAACCTTTTATTCCGAGAGCGGTCATTCCTTTTAAAGCATCCTTTAGATTTAATGCAGGAATATCAAATGGCAAATAAACATAATCCAGTTTTCGTATTTCAATAGCAACATTATGAATGAAAGGAGAATACGAATGCTTTATTGGATGACCAATAATGCCAATAATTTGCGTGTTGAAATGAAATGTATTTTTCATAAGAAAAAGATAGTGAACTTAAATGCCCTGTTCAAGTGGTAGTGTTAGAAAAAATTATTTGGGAACTTTCGCCAAATTACTTTTTAAAAGTAATTAGGATGGATGGAATGACGAAACAACCACGAAGTTTTTCATAAGAATAATTTTAGCTTGCCTGGAAGTACTTGCAAAGAAAGATTTATGAATTTTTCAAAAGTCTTAAAATTAGTTAGATGAACTAAATCTCATCCAATAATTTTTTGAACAGCTTGGATGATTTAATTTCCGGATATTCTTTTGCAAACTCATTTCTTATTGAAGGATCGAGCATAAAAGCCATCTTAAGACAATCGATTGCTTCCTGTGTTTGATTAATGATAAAAAATACTTTTGACTTGCCGTAATAACTGGCTGCATCATCAGATTTAATGCGAGTGCAGTGATCAAAAGCATCAATTGCATCAATCCAAGAACCAATTTCTAAAAATGTTTCGGCTAAGTTAAACCAAATTTCAAAATTATCGGGCTCAATGTGAAGTGCTTGGCGATAACTTTCAACTGCTGCTTTAAGTTGTCCAAGCGAATATTCAAGATCAGCTTTAGCGTACCAAGCATCTGCACAATTTTCTGAGAGAGAAATAGCTTTGTTGAAATCCTTCAAAGCCAGTTGATATTTCCCGACAGAATCAAAACAATAGCCGCGAGCTAAATAAGCTTCATAATAATTATCATTAATATTTATTGCTGCAGTATAGTTTTTAATTGCGTTAACAAGATCACCAAGTTCCTCATAAATATTTGCTATGTTGTAAAGAGCAGCTTCGTCTTCCCTGTCTATTTCATAAGCTTTCTGAAAACATTCAATAGCTTCATTATATCTCTGCTGGTCAGCCAATAAGTTCCCTTTATTAAACCATGCGCTGGCAAAATCATCTTTTATTGCAGTGGCAAGATCATAACTTGCAATGGCTTTTTCATAATTATTTAAACGGGTGTACATCACTGCTCGGTTATACCAGCCATTTGGATTGTATGGATCTTTGTCCAGAAAAGCTTCATAAGCTTCAAGTGCTTCTTCGGGTTCATTCATCATCTCATAACAAAATCCTAATTCGTAATATGCATCGGTATAAGAGCTGTTACGGGAAATAAGCTTTGAGAGATAATAAACAGCAGTTTCGTAGTCTTCCTTTTGCTGATGAATTAAACCAAGACTGAATAGAGCATCTTCATTATGCGGATCACTAGTTAATGCTTCTTCAAGCGATTTACGTGCTTGCGCAGTTAAACCAAGATTCTCCTCGGCAGAAGCTCTATCAATTAAAATTTCGGAGTCGCCCGGATTTAACGAAAGAGATTTATTGTAACACTCAATTGCCTCTTCGAATCGATGAAGACCATTTAGAAAGAAGCCTTTCTTGAACCAATATTCGGAATTGTAAGGAGAGACATCGATAAGAAGATTCACAATGTAAAGTCCATCAGAATAGCGTCCATTTTCCCCGCACATTTGAAGCACTTCTTCAGCAGCTTCCATTAATTCAAATATGCTTCCAGAGTCAACTAATTCTATGCAGCGTTTGATCTCTTCGTCAACATTTTTACCTTCTGCAAACAAGCCCCCTTGTTCACTGTATTCTGAATCAAAATATGCCATCCGAATCTCCGTAAGTTATATACGCAAAAAAACTAACGCTATTCAAACCTAAAATCAAGATGTGTAAACAATAAATAACAGGGCAATTTTTCTCAAGATTTTTGATGGTTTAAAGAGCTTCTCTAATTACATACTCAGTTGGGTGAGCACAAAATATGTGCCGAGTATAAATTCTTAAACTCGGCTTAAAAAATATTAAAAATCGAGTATAAAGCCTAAAATTTGACTAGCTGTGAAGTATCGAGGTAACTTTTTCTGCAGCATCTTTGAGGCTGCTAGCAACTTCAAAGTTCAAACCCGAATTTCGCAAAAGCACTCCTGCTTCCTCAGCATTTGTTCCTTCAAGCCGCACAACAATAGGCACATGCACGTGCATCTCTTTAGCTGCATCAATTACACCTTCAGCTACTCTATCACATCTCACAATTCCACCAAAAATATTTATGAGTATTGCTTTAACATTAGGATCCGATAAAATTATTTTAAAACCATTAGCTACAGTAGTTTTATTTGCACCTCCGCCAACATCTAGAAAGTTAGCCGGCATACCACCTGCAAGTTTAATAATGTCCATTGTAGCCATAGCTAACCCGGCACCGTTTACCATACACCCAACATTACCATCAAGTTTTATATAATTCAAATTATATTTTGATGCTTCAACCTCAAGTGGATCTTCTTCATCAAGATCTCGATATGCTAAAATATCAGGATGACGGTTAAGTGCATTGTCATCGAAGTTCATTTTAGCATCAAGTGCCAAAACCGCTCCTTCCTTTGTAACAACTAACGGATTAATTTCTGCTAATGAAGCATCGGTTTTTTCATATGCATCATATAACGCAAGTAAAAACTTAACTGCATTCTTCAGTTGATCACCAGATAAACCTAGAGCATAGGAAAGTTTACGGGCTTGGTATTGCTGTAATCCTAGTTCCGGTTCAACTATTTCCTTGATTATTTTCTCAGGAGTCTCTGCAGCAACTTTTTCTATTTCCATTCCACCTTCGGTTGAAACCATTAAAACATTTTTTGACAATGAGCGGTCCAGCGTGATTCCCACATATAACTCCAGTTCGATATTGATCCCCTGCTCAATTAACAATCTTTTTACGGTTTTTCCTTCTGGTCCAGTTTGGTGTGTAATTAAGGTCATGCCAAGCATATTTTGAGCAAATTCTTTAACTTCATCTAGGCTTTTAGCAACCTTAACACCACCACCTTTCCCCCTTCCTCCAGCATGAATTTGTGCTTTTACAACCCATAAATTTCCGCCAATTTCTTGGGCAGCAGTAACTGCTTCATCGACTGAAAATGCTACTTTACCTTTTGGTACGGCAACATTATATTTTTTTAAAATTTCTTTAGCTTGATATTCATGAATTTTCATTTAAATCCTTATCATTAGTTTATGATTAGTAATGATTTCTAATTTAAAGATTGTGGTTAAAGCCAACATGGGTTAACATTATATTCACCCCAGAGTAGAAGCCGGGGTCAAAAAATCTAAAAAAAATATCCGGGCTTTAGTCCAAAATATAAACAACACTGTAATATTTACTTAACTTTCTCGCTCATCAATTTCGCTTGCAAGAATAAAAGTAAATAATCTCTTCCGCCAGCTTTAGAATCCGTACCGGACATGTTGAAACCACCAAATGGGTGACCTCCGACTAAAGCCCCAGTACATTTTCTGTTGAAATATAAATTACCAATTAACAATTCTTTCTTCGCACGCTCAATTTTCTTTCGATTCTTTGTGTATACTGCGCCTGTTAGACCATATTTTGTATTGTTAGCAATTTTTAAGCTCTCATCAAAGTTTGGTGACTTAATAACTGCTAGCACAGGTCCAAAAATCTCCTCCTGCGAGATTCGTGCATTTGGTGATACATCAGTATAAACGGTTGGCTTGATGTAAAAGCCATTACCCTCGGCTTTTGAACCACCATTCAGTAATCTGCCTTCGTTTTTACCTATTTCAATGTATGATAATATACTTCTTTCTGCACCAGCACTAACTACCGGTCCCATTCTAAAATTATCTTCAGCAGGACCAATCTGAATTTGATCTACCGCAGATTTTAATTTTTCAACAAATTCATTGTACACAGCAGCATCAACAATTGCACGAGAACAAGCTGAGCATTTTTGCCCTTGAAATCCAAATGCAGAAGCAACAACTCCAGCTACAGCATCATCAATGTTAGTTTCCTTGTCTACAATTATACTATCCTTACCACCCATCTCACAAACAACTCGTTTCAGCCATATTTGTCCAGGTTGTACTTTTGCAGCTAATTCATTGATATGAATACCTACTTCCATCGAACCAGTAAAAGCAATGAAACGCACTTTTGGGTGTGCAACAAGATTGTCGCCAACTTCCCCACCCGATCCAGGTAAAAAATTAAGTACACCACTAGGCAGACCCGCTTGCGCCATTATTTCATAAAATAAATATCCCATCATTGGGGTATCACTGGAAGGCTTAAGTACAACTGTATTACCAGATACAATTGCTGCTGAAGTCATTCCAACTAAAATCGCAAATGGAAAATTCCATGGTGGAATAACAACTCCAACTCCGAGCGGTATATAAACTAACTCATTTTTTTCGCCCTTCACGGGAGTGAGTGGCTGCTTAGAGGAATATCTTAATATTTCACGAGCATAGAATTCTAAAAAATCAATTGCTTCAGCAGTGTCTGCATCGGCTTCAGAAAAATTCTTTCCTGCTTCGAGAATCATCCAAGCGTTTATCTCAAATCTTCTTTTTCGAGCAATACTTGCTGCTTTAAAAAGTATCCTAGCACGTTTTTCAGCTGGAACATACTGCCATTCTTGGAATTTATTTAATGCCGAATCTACAGCAAGATTCACCAACTCAACAGTCCCTTTTGAAAAGCTCGCTACAATTTCATCCTTATTGGAAGGATTGTATGAATTGAATTTATTCTCTGTCTGGTATTCTTTACCATTAATAAATAAGTTATAACTGGCTCCAAGTTTTTTTCTTACTTCTAGTAAAGCTTTTTTTTGTTTTTCACTGTTTGATTTAACCGAAAAATCAAGTATTGGTTCATTCTTGAAAGGTTTAACTTTCATGGTTTCTCCTAATAAAAATTAATCAAAAGATAGTGGTAAAACTTAGTTCTTTTGGGTATGATAAACAATTTTTATTCTTAACATAAAGTCTAGGTTTTCTTTTAATTTGTTCAAAAAACAAAGATTTTTGTCAAACTTTGCTGTACTTAAATCTGCTCTATTGAATTTATCAAAAGAAACTATTAGTATTTTTATAAAAAATAAAATATTTTGGCAACCCTAAATTATTAGCAACCGATAATTATCTATTTCTCTAAAAAAAGTAGGAGTAGTTATGGCACTCTTAGCGAATTTTAAAACCATTCCTGAGATGTTTGTTTTTCTTACGGAAGAATATGGAAAACAAACAACAAAAAACCTCATGTACAGAAAAGTTGACAACAAATACAAAGGAATTTCATATGGTGAATTCAAGGAGCAAACAGAGTTATTTGCTTTAGGTTTGGCAGCTTTAGGTGTAACAAAGGAGGATAAAGTTGCCATAATTTCGGAAAACCGACCTGAATGGGTTTATTCCGATATGGCAATACTTGGTTTAGGCGCCATAGATGTTCCCATTTATCCCTCGCTTACGGCTGAGTCAATTGAGTTTATTCTAAACAACTCTGAGTCCAAAGGAGTTATAATTTCAACAAAGTTTCAATTGAACAAAGTTTTGAAGATAAAGCAAAACTTACGTTATCTTAAGTTCATTATTGTGCTTAACGAAACTGATACTAATCATGAAGAAAAATTCATCTATACTTTTAAAGAAGCACAGGAATTAGGAAAAACCTTCAAAACTACTGATCATTACTATTTCGCTAACAAAATAAAAGCCGTTAAGGAAAATGATCTATGTACAATAATCTATACTTCAGGAACCACTGGTGAACCAAAAGGAGTGATGCTAACACATCACAATATTATTTCAAATGTTAAAGCTGCTCTGGAAACCTTCCCGATAAGCGAGATGGATATTTTTCTATCTTTTTTACCATTATGTCACATTTTTGAAAGAATGGCAGGATACTATACTGCGTTTTCATCAGGTGGACAAATATATTATGCTGAAAGTATTGAAACAGTTGCTCAAAACTTACTTGAAGCTCATCCAACAATTGTTACTTCTGTGCCAAGATTATTCGAAAGAATCCATTCCAAAATAATTAAAAATGTTGAGAGTCAACCTGAGAAGAAACAGAAAATATTTTATTGGGCGATTGAAATTGGTAAAACATATGCAACAGCAAAAAAGGCAGGCAGAGTACCCATTTCTCTCGCAGTTAAGCAGAAACTCGCCGATAAACTCGTCTTTAAAAAATTAAGAGAAAAAACTGGTGGAAACTTAAGATTCTTTATATCAGGCGGCGCTGCCTTGTCTAGGCACCTAGGTGAATTTTTTGAAGCTGCTGGACTAAAAATTATTGAAGGTTATGGATTAACAGAATCCTCTCCTGTAATTGCTGCAAACAGAGTTGACGATTACAAATTTGGAACTGTAGGCAAACCATTCCCCGGTGTAGAAGTAAAAATTGCTTCTGATGGCGAGATATTGGCTAAAGGTCCAAATATCATGCAAGGTTATTATAAAAATAAAAAGGAAACAAATGAAGTTTTGCATGATGGCTGGCTTCATACTGGTGATATTGGTGTATTCGATGCTGAAGGCTTTTTAATGATTACCGACAGAAAGAAACATCTGTTCAAAACCTCCACTGGCAAATATATTGCTCCAACTCCAATCGAAAACCTTTTCTTGAGCAGTAAATATATTGATCAATTTGTTTTAATTGGCGACCGAAGAATGTTTCTTAGTGCTCTAATTGTTCCCGATTTTGAAGCAATAAAAGAATATGCGGACTCCCACAAAATTAAATACAACAGTGTTGAAGAACTTTTAAGTATGAAAGAGATTTATGAATTGTTCGATAAAGACATGGGGCAATTGCAAAAGAAGCTGGCAAACTATGAAAAAATTAGAAAGTTTAAGCTTTTAAATCGTCCCTTCTCAATTGAGACAGGAGAAATTACTCCAAGCATGAAAATAAAACGCAAATTTGTAGAAGATCAATATGCTCAATTAATTGAGGAGATGTACAAGGATTAGTACTAAAGAAATTTGTAAATCGTTAAAACGGTTGGTTTAATAATCAGCTCCCTTTCTGTTCGGGATTAATCCCGAACAGAACATCCAAAAGTTATACATAAAAACCGTTTCAACGGTTTGATAATATTATCTTGTGAATTTTTGAAGTGTAAATCAAATTTATTGGAAGCCAACACGCACAGCTAATTGAATAATTAATTGAGGTTTCGAATATTTCTGAACGAATGTAAAATTCACTTTTTAATAACGAGTTTGAACAACTTCTCCCGAGTTATTTGGAATAAAATATCGTTCGGCATTATTGATTTATTTACCCATTTATGTTGAAGACATTGAGATTTCTTTTCATTTTATTTTTCATTATTTCATCATTTACTCACCCTCAAAAGAATAAATTGAAAATTGATTCATCCAAATCTCTTCCGATCTTGACAGTAGAATCCTTGTCAAATGCTCAGTATCGAGTTGGTAATTATTTAAATTTAATTAGACTTTATGATGGTGCTTACGTATATCCTATGGGTAAACAATATTCAGATCGAGATTTTTATATTATCTATGATCGACAGACTTATTGTAAATTGGATGGAGATGATCTTATAGATGCAATTGTTATTTTGTGGGAAAAGTTTGGCGGTAGTGAATACTGGCCGTATATAGTTCCAGTTCTTAATAAAAATGGAGTCCCTTATTCATTAAAATCCTTTCCCTTACCTGACAGAACAGAAATCAAAAGAATTTATAAAAAAAACTCCATTATTTATCTTGAACTTGTGGTTCACGATAAAGATGCCCCCCCTTTTTACCGAAGTAAGAATGAAACTTGGAAATTAAAATTAGAAAAGAATGAATTTTTAAGAATAGACTAGTTCGACAAATAAACTTTTGTAAATGTAAAATTCAATAAAATACAGCAACACTGCTAAATAATAATTTGCTTTAGAGCATGGATAAAATTGCCTGTTTAACGAAAGTCAATCCGTATTGTTCAATAACATAATCTTCACTGCTAACATAGTCGCTCCTGTCTTTTTAATTGTTTCACTTGGGTACTTGGCAAAGCGACTAAAAATAATCAATGAAAATTTTGTAGAGGTTACGTCCAAGTTTGTTTTTAATGTTTCGCTTCCGGTTTTCATCTTCTTAGAAATTATAAATATCGATTTGTCAATAGTATTGGAAATTGGACAAATCGTTTACATTTATGTTGGGACAATAACAACCTACCTAATTGTGTGGTTTGTCAGCAGTTCTTTTATCAAAGATGGAAAAAATCTCGGGGTATTCATTCAAGGTGCTTACAGAAGCAATTATGCAATTGTCGGACTTGCAATCATCTCTAATCTTTTAGGTGAAGACGCACTGGGAAAGGCATCAATAATACTTGCATTTATCCTGCCTCTCTACAACGTTCTTGCAGTAATTGCCTTAACAGTCCCTCTGCGAAAAGAGAGAAAAGTTGATCTGAAAACATCTTTGTCTGAAATTATTTTTAATCCTTTAATCCTGGCGGTTATTTTTGCATTACCCTTTTCATATTTTAAAATTCAACTGCCGGAATTGATTTTAACAACCGGAGAATATCTTTCAGATCTTGCTTTGCCGTTAGCATTAATTGGAATTGGCGGGTCGCTTAACCTCGAGTACATAAGAAAAGCTTCGGGACTTGCATTCACCGCCTCAGCTATCAAAATAATTATCATTCCTATAGTCTTAACCTATGGCGCTTATTTGTTTGGTTTCAGAAATGATGACCTTGGAATTATGTTCGTGATTTTCGCTTGTCCAACAGCAATTGTAAGTTTCATCATGGCGGAGGCGATGGGTGCAAACTCAAAACTTGCCGGAAATATTGTGCTTATCACAACAATCGGTTCAGTTTTTACTTTTGCGATTGGAATTATTTTGTTGAAAAGTTTAGGATTGATTTAATCAGAATCTTTAAAAACTAGTACTCACTCCAACCACACACCGAACAAAGTTAAGTACATAATTCTGTAAATATCGGTGTTATCAATTTTGCCATGCATTTTTTCTGCGTTTAGACCGTTAGCACGTGCAACAACGGCACCACTCAAATCACCTGAGCTTGCCCACACAATGCCAAATGGAAAAGTTCTTCCGGACTTATCAGGTTTAGAGATAAACGGCAAAGTTCCAGTACCATTTATTCCGTCCATGGGAGCACCATTGTGATCTTTGGGAGGCAGAGGAATATTCTTATCAAGACTATCTACTTCGTAACCAGCTGTCGCTAATCCGCCGGCTTCACTATCAGCGGCTGTAATCAACATAGTGCTAGGATGAGATTCATAAAATTTCAGCACTTCACCAATTGCATTGTCAGCATTTAGAAGGGCTTCAATTTTGCCGTTCGCGTTATTTTTATTTGCAAAATTATCAGTTCCTTCTTCTTCGGCAACTAAAAGAAATTGGCCTTTTGCTGACAGGAAATCCAATGCAAACTTAACCATTTGATTGAGACGCGGAGCTGTTTCAATATAATTACTCAATCCAGCAGAGATTAAGTCTTCCTCAGTCTCATCATTAAAAGTATGGCTTGCTGCGAAAACTCCTAAAACTTTTTTCTCATGAATCGATGTTGCAAGCAATTCTTCCTTAGTGTAAATAATTTTGTATTCATTCTCTGCTGCCCATTGAATAAGATTCAATCCATCCATTCTTTTTCCTTCGCAAAATCTGCCTTTAACTCCAATAGGAAGCATCCATTCCTCACCACCAGAAAGGATAATATCCACACCTGATTGAATTACATCTTTGGTTATCAATTCATACATATTTCTCTTTTCGCGGCTCGAAACAAATACGGCAGTGCCTGGTTCAATAATAGAGCCAGAATTGATCAACCCAGTATAAATACGATTCTGCATGGCTTCTTGCATTATACTCATTTTTTTCCCTGATCTGGAAATTGGAATTTCGTTGTCGATCATTCCAAAATCATGAAGGTCGGCTTTTACACCATAAGCATGAATCGTTGCACCTGCATTTGAGGAGGAAGTTATCCTATCTCTAATGTGCCCTTGATACAAACCAATACCGGATAGTTTATCCCAGTTAATATCCGAATCTGGACCAACAGTTAGGATTCTTAATGCATTCCAATCAGCTAAAGATGTTCCATCAGGATGGATAAAAATTACATTCCCAGTTTTTGGTTGAGGATGTACAAAAGAACAAAAAAACAAAAAGAAAAAAAACGAGAATAAAATTCGCCTCATTAATAACTCCCAAAAATTTAAGATGATCATGCTTAAAGATATATAATTGTTTTGAGGATGTAGATTAAAAAATGATTAATTATTTGAAAAATTTTATTTCTCTAATATTAGAAATAGATTTAATAAATGTTTACAAAAGAGAAAAAACTTGAATAAATATTTCTATATGATTTTAGAAAATTTTATTAAAATAGAATAAGGATGAATTCAAATTAAAGAGACTAAACTGCAAATTAAATTCATGCAAAATTTTGGCAAGAAATTCGACTTCTTAAGCCATTCTCAAAAACAAAGAGGATTTTGGATCGGATTATTCACTCTCCTTCCAATTGAATTTATTGGAAAAATGCTTAACAGAGATGGTTACTTCGAAGCCTATCTTACAAAAATGGATTAGCATAATTAATATTTAATTTTGCATTAGTACATCAATCATAGCATTATGCACTTTCCCATTAGTCGCAAGAATTCTTTTGGAGAAAATGTTAATTTTGCTGCCATCAAAATCAGTAACTAATCCTCCTGCTTCTTCAACAATCAATTTGCCGGCACACATGTCCCAAGGTTTCAAATGAACTTCCCAAAATCCATCAAAAACACCTTTTGCAACAAAACAAAAATCAATTGCAGCAGAACCGAGTCTTCGAATACCACGAGCAGATTTAGTTAGTGCTGCAAACTTTCCTAATGCATTATCCGGATTTTCTCTTACATCATAAGGAAATCCGGTAACCAAAAGTGCATGCCGCAAATTTGTATTGCTGTTAACCTTTATCCGTCGGTCATTTTCATAAGACCCATTTCCAATTTCTGCAGAATAAATAATGTCTTGCATAATATCATGTACAACGCCTGCAATAGTTTCATTATTTTTCTGAACACCAATGGAGATTGCAAACATTGGAAATCCATGAGCAAAGTTGACTGTTCCATCTAACGGGTCAATAACCCAGTTATATTCTGATTTGCTAAGTGTTGTCCCTCCTTCTTCAGTAATTAACCCATGAGCAGGATGTTTTTTCTTGATAAAGTCAACTATGATTTTTTCAGACGCTTTATCCACTTCAGTAACCAAATCAGATTCATTAGACTTAAATTCCAAACTAAAATTAGTATTAAACCTGGAACGAATTAGCTGGCCAGCCTCTTTTGCTATGTTAATAATATCTTCAATCATACATCCACTAAAAAAATTAATAATCAAATTAACTAAACAAAGTTACAAACTTAATTTGTCAAGACTATATTTTCATTCCTTGTTACGCCCTTTTTATTTTAATATATTTTCAAAAGAAATATTATTTGATAACGCAACGGAGCTAAACTTTGACCCAGATTGAAAGAATTGACAACATAAAATCTAACCATAATAATATACTTGACAGCATACCAGGTGTTTTACCAATATTACCATTAAGAGATATAGTAATTTTTCCATACATGATTTTTCCAGTTCTAGTTGGAAGAGAACAGTCTATTCGGGCAGCAAACTATGCTTCCGAAACAAGCAAGTACATCTTTTTATCTGCACAAAAAAAATCAAGCGTTGAAGATCCTAAAAAGGAGGATATTTATTTAGACGGTACAATTGCCAAAATTGTACAAATCCTTAAACTCCCCAATGGATTAATAAAAATACTTGTTGATGGATTACTTCAAGGGCGCATTACTGAATTCACTGATGAGTCCCAATTTTTTGAAGGTAAAATTGAAATTGTAGTACCTACCTATGAGAATGATCATGAGATGAACGCACTAGTTAGGCAGATGTCGCAGCTGTTCAAGGATTATGTTAAAATAAATAGGAACATACCAAATGAAGCTGTGAATGCATTTGATAATATAGAGGAGCCTGATCGTAAATTATTTTATGCCGCCGCAAATATTACACAGCAAATCGATGTTAAACAGACTATTCTTCAAAAAGCAAATTTGAAGGAGCAATTTTACGATGTTATTAAGATTCTCAATTCCGAAATTGACATACTGCGCATTGAAAAAGAAATAGATAATAAAGTTCAAGAAAATATTGCTAAAACTCAGCGCAAGTTTATAATCCAAGAACAAATAAAAATATTGCAAGATGAACTAGGCGACGAGGATGATGCATCACCAGAATTTACCAAGCTGCGTGATAAAATAAAAAAAGCAAAAATGCCCAAAGAAGCTGAAACAAAAGCACTAGAGGAATTAAATAAGCTGAAGAAAACTCCACCAATGTCACCGGAATCAACCGTCATACGAAATTATTTAGAATGGCTTGTAGATGTTCCTTGGGCAAATAAAACTAAAGACAACCTTAATATAACGCATGTTCAAAAAATTTTAGATGAAGATCACTTTGGACTTGAAAAACCCAAAGAAAGAATTGTTGAACATATTGCTGTGCTTAATTTGGTAAAAAATATGCGAGGACAAATTCTTTGTTTTGTTGGTCCTCCCGGAGTTGGTAAGACTTCACTCGGTAAATCTATTGCAAGAGCATTAGGCAGAAAATTTGTACGAATTAGCTTAGGCGGAATTAGAGATGAAGCTGAAATTCGTGGTCACAGAAGAACTTATATTGGTTCAATGCCCGGTAAAATTATTCAATCAATGAAAAAAGCAGGAACAATAAACCCTGTTATGCTTTTAGATGAAATTGACAAGATGAGTATGGATTTCAGAGGTGATCCTTCTTCAGCAATGTTGGAAGTTTTAGATCCTGAGCAAAACCACACTTTTAATGATCACTACCTCGAAGTTGATTATGATTTATCTCAAGTTATGTTCATCACAACAGCAAATGTTCGATACAATATTCCATTACCGCTTCAGGATCGAATGGAAATTATTGAACTGCCGGGCTATCTTGAATATGATAAAATTGAAATTGCAAAAAGACACATCATCCCAAAACAAATTGAAGCTCATGGGCTTGCGAAGAAAAAAGTATCCGTTTCCGATGCTGCCATAAAAAAAATTATTTCAGAATACACACGCGAAGCCGGAGTTCGTAATCTTGAAAGAGAGTTAGCTTCTGTTTTTAGAAAACTGACAAGAGATATTGTTGTTAAAGAATCTTTAAACGGAAAATCAAAACAAAAACACCAATATTTAGTTGATGAAAACAAAATTGAAGAATATTTAAAGGTTGCACGATTCCGACATTTGAGGCATATTAAAGAGAAAAAAGTAGGAAGCGTTACAGGATTAGCTTGGACAAGTGTTGGAGGTGAATTATTGGCTGTCGACGTAACAATTATGAATGGATCAGAGAAACTTACATTAACTGGACAGCTTGGAAATGTAATGAAGGAATCGGCACAAGCGGCTTTAAGCTATATTCGTTCTGAAGCTAGGTCTTTTGGATTAAGTCCCGATTTTTATAAAGGGAAAGAAGTTCACATTCATCTTCCCGAAGGGGCAATCCCTAAGGATGGACCATCGGCTGGAATTACAATGGCAATGGCATTACTGTCCGCCGTAAGCGGTAAACCAGCGCTAAATGACGTAGCAATGACCGGTGAAATTACTTTGCGCGGAAACATTTTACCAATCGGCGGATTGAATGAAAAGCTGCTGGCAGCTAAAAGAAATGACATAAAAACTGTACTTATTCCCAAGGATAATTCAGTTGACTTAAGTGAAATTCCGGACAAAGTAAAAGATGGTTTGAAGATAATTCCTGTTGATACTATTGCATCAGCTGTAAAATATGTTATCCCCGATCTTAAGGTTTCGCCTAAGTTGAAAACTCAGAAAAAGAAGTGAGTAATACGGATTAATGGAAAACTTGATAACCGATTACAGATTATCAACAAAAGAAAAATATGAACTATTGTTAAGTCAACTGGAATCTTTGATATTAAAAGGTGATAATAAAATTTCGAGTTTGGCTAACTTAAGCGCTGCTTTAAAACAATCGTTTGATAAAATAAGCTGGGTGGGTTTTTATATATATGAGAATCAAAAACTTTGGCTTGGACCTTTTCAAGGCAAAGTGGCGTGTACATCAATTGATATTGGCAAGGGAGTTTGCGGAAAAGCTGCCGAATTAATTCAAACGATAATTGTACCGGATGTGAATAAGTTCCCAGGGCATATATTCTGTGATTCAGATTCAAAATCCGAAATTGTGGTTCCGCTAATCAAAGAAAAGAAACTCTTTGGAGTATTAGATGTTGATAGTAACCAATACAATTCATTTGATGAAGTAGACAAGCATTATCTTGAAAAAGTTTGTACATTTTTAATGAACAGAATTAATTAGTTTATAATACTTACACTATGGATTTTGTAGTAACAGCAAGAAAATGGCGTCCAAAAATTTTTAGCGATGTAGTTGGCCAAGAACACATTACAACTACCTTACAAAATTCTATTAAAAGCAATAGAATTGCGCATGCATATTTATTCACAGGTCCACGTGGAGTTGGTAAAACCAGTACAGCAAGAATATTCGCCAAATCTTTAAACTGCCTTAACCCTAAGAATGCAGAACCTTGCAATGAATGCGAACTATGCATAGATATTCAGTCTAATCAAACTTTAGATATAATAGAAATTGACGGTGCATCAAATAGAGGAATTGATGAAATAAGAACTTTACGTGAATCAGTTAAGTATGCTCCAACTAAGGGTAAGTACAAAGTTTATATCATTGACGAAGTTCACATGCTGACAAAGGAGTCATTTAATGCCTTTCTAAAAACTTTAGAAGAACCACCAGCACACACTATTTTCATTTTTGCAACAACTGATGTGCACAAAGTTCCATTAACAATTATCTCCCGCTGCCAGCGTTACGATTTTAGAAGGATTGGATTAGAAACTATTAAAAAGGCTATAAAAGAAATTGCCGATAAAGAAAAAATTGCAATTGATGATAAAACGCTGAATATAATTGCAAAAAAAGCTGATGGTTCATTACGAGATGCAGAAAGTTATTTTGATCAAGTTGTTGCCTTCTGTAACAAAAAAATTGATCCATCTACAGCTGCAAAGATGCTTAATCTTATAGATGACGAAATTTACTTTAGAGTTACCGATGCGATTTTGGAAAAGGATTTTAGTTCTGTTTTTGAGATTACTAAAGAAATTTATGAAAATGGCTGGAACTTTGTCGATTTCATGGACGGGTTAGTCGAACATTTTAGAAATATTCTTACTGTTATCCTTAATAAAAAAGCCGACTTGATAGAAACTGCTGAATCCATTAAAGCACGTTACTTGAAATACGAAGCTAAATTTAGTTCTGGAGATATTTTAAGACTGTTAAATTTTTTAACAAAAGTTCAGCAAGAATTAAGATACAGCCAAAATCACAGATTAAAAGTTGAGATTGCTCTCTGCCATTTGGTTGGGCTCGAGAAAACATCAACAATTTCCGAAATAATTAATAAACTAGATTCTGTTGACAATAGTGCACCTTTTTATTTATCGGAAAATTCAACCTCAAAATATACTCCAGGTAATTCACAGCAGACAGTTGAAGCAAATAAGGTAATCCTCGAACGATCTGAGGTAAAAACTTATGATGTTATAGATGAAAAAAAAATTGAAAACACTATTCAAAATGAAACTGGAGAATTTAATGATGTAGTCAAAATGTGGGAAAGTTTCGTAAACTCAATCAGCCAAGAACGTTCATTAATATTTGGTCCTTTAATGAAAAATTTGCAATTAATAAATCTTGAAGGGAACAAAATTAATGTTAGTGGGGCTGACGAACATGGCAAATTCTTGTTATCTAAGAATCAAGATTACATCAACAAAAAGGTGTTAAACGCATTTGGCAAAAAATTTACTCTCCATTTTTCGGAAAATAACTCTCCAACTTCATCAAACCAAACTCCAACAAATAGAGAAACTGCTAAGCAAACTGAAAAAAACAATGGCCAAACTAATCCGCTGATTGATGCAATTATTAATGAGTTAGGTGGACAAGAAATTGATTAAATGCTTGGTAGAATAATCCAAAACTCGCAAATTTTACCATTTTAGTGGTATTCAATCAAGACTTTTTTGGGATTCTTCCTTCATTTAAGTATTTTTACCGCCTATGTTTAGAAGATTTATAGTAGCTATTGATGGACCGGCAGGCTCAGGCAAGAGCACTTCTGCAAAGTTGGTAGCTCAAAAACTAGGTTTTCTTTACATAGACACAGGTGCAATGTATCGCGCCATTACATTTCTAGCCATGGAAAAAAACATTTTAAATTCCCAAAATGAGGTTTCCAAACTGGCTGAAACTTGCGTTATGAAACTTCGATTTGTGGAAGGAAAAACACAAATCCATGTTGACGATAAAGATCTTACGAAAGAGATCCGTTCTCCGGAAGTTAATGCAAAAGTTAGTGAAATAAGTAAGATTCAGGGTGTAAGACAGGCTCTTGTTCAGAAGCAGAGAGAGATGGCAGCAGAGAATGCAGGAGTCGTAATGGAAGGAAGAGATATTGGCACTGTAGTTTTTCCTAATGCTGATGTAAAGATTTATCTGATAGCATCACTCGATGAGCGGTCTAAAAGACGAGCTAAAGAATTTGCAGAACAAGGAAAAAATATTACAGTTGAAGCAGTTAAAGAAAATTTGGTTCAGCGAGATATAATAGATTCAACAAGAGAATTTGCTCCGCTAACAAAAGCCTCCGATGCAATTGAAGTTGATACATCCAATATTACGATTGAAGAACAGGTTGAAATTATTGTTCAATTAATAAATGAAAAATTAAAGAACTACAATTAGGATATAATAAAGCCATTATTAATTAATTTATGTATAAATAAATTTTTCTGCCGATTACTCTTAAATGGCTTGGAGTTTAATTAGCAGATGAACTTTTTTAGGAGGATTAATGTCCACCGGAGCTAAAGAGACAAAGAAACATTTACCAACTGTTGAAGATTTTGAGAAGGCAAAAAAGGAATTTAATAACACTTACAGCCAGGAAGAATTTTTAGCGCTAGCAAAACTATACTCTGAATCATTCCGTGATGTTAAAGAAGGAGAATTAATTAAGGGAAAAATAATTCGAATTCAAGGGGATCAAGTTATACTCGACGTTGGATTTAAATCTGAAGGTGCAGTTTCCAAATTAGAATTTAGCAATCCAGATGAATTAAAAATTGGTCGTGAAGTTGAAGTTGTTCTTGAAAGTGTAGAAGATGTAGAAGGAAACCTTGTTCTTAGTAAACAACGAGCAGATTTCTTAAAAATTTGGGATCGCGTTTTACGCGCACACGATACCGGCGAAATTATTCAAGGTAAAATTGTTAAGCGAATTAAAGGCGGTATGGTTGTTGACCTAATGGGAATGGAGGCATTCTTGCCAGGTTCACAAATCGATATTAGACCAATTCGGGATTTTGATGTGTTTGTGGGACAAATGATGGACTTTAAAGTTGTTAAAGTTAACATTCCTACAGAAAACGTTGTTGTTTCACACAAAGTTTTGGTTGAAGAAGAAATCTCTGACCAAAGAAATGCCATACTGAATAGTTTAGAAAAGGGGCAAATACTGGAAGGCATTGTTAAAGCAATTACCGATTTTGGTGTATTTGTCGATCTTGGCGGTGTTGATGGGTTGATTCACATTACCGATCTCAGCTGGGGCAGAATAAATCATCCAAGCGAAGTAGTTAAACTCGATCAAACTATAAAAGTAGTTGTAACCGATTATGATGAAGAGAAGAAACGAATTTCACTCAGCTTAAAGAAGCTTCTCCCCCATCCATGGGAAAATATTGATGAAAAATTAAAGATCGGGGATAAAGTTTCGGGTAGAGTTGTATCATTAACTGAATATGGCGCTTTCATAGAAATTGAAAAAGGAATAGAAGGACTAATTCACAATTCAGAAATGAGCTGGACACAACATGTTAAACATCCTTCGCAAGTTGTAGCAATGGGACAAATTGTTGAAGCTGTAGTACTTAGCTTAGATAAAGAAGAGAAAAAGATTTCTCTTGGTATCAAACAGCTGGAACCAGATCCATGGCAAACGTTAATGCAAAAATATCCAGTTGGATCACAACATTCAGGAATTGCCCGTAATCTTACCAACTTTGGTGTATTTATTGAGCTTGAACCAGGTGTGGATGGTTTAGTACATATTTCGGATTTATCATGGACAAAGAAAATCCGGCATCCCGGTGAAGTTGTTAAAAAAGGTGAAAGACTTGATGTAATCGTTCTTGGTGTTGATGTTGATCAGCGAAAAATATCTTTGGGTCATAAGCAAATTCATGATAACCCGTGGGACACTTTTGAGAAGACTTATGGTGTTGGCGCTGTTACTCAAGGCAAAGTTGTTAGAATTATTGAGAAAGGCTTAATTGCAGAACTTCCTGATAAAGTTGATGGCTTTGTACCAGCTACACTTTTAACGCCTGCAAAAATTAAAAACGTAGCAAATCATTTTCCGATTGATGATATAATTCCGCTAAAGGTTATTGAGTTTGATAAGGAAAACAAGAAAATTGTTCTTAGCGCATTAGCAGTTTTGAAGGATAGACCGGAAGAAGAGATTCGTGCATATCTTGATAAGCATAAAATGGAACGAGTCTCAGTATCTGAAATTCAATCTGCAGAAACCACTGCAATTGATGCTTCGGAATTCCCAATATTCGAAGTTCCGGGAGAAAATCCTCCACCCCCAACTGAACTTAAACAATAATTCTGGAAATTGAGCGGAAGTATTCCTTCCGCTCTTTCTTTCAATCAAACTATACATGAAAGTTGCGTTACACACACTAGGCTGCAAACTTAATTATTCCGAATCATCTTCGATTGCCACCCAATTCTTAACTAAAAATTTTGAAATTACAGATGATAAAGAACACGCTGATGTTTATGTGATTAATACTTGCACTGTTACTGAAAATGCCGAACGGGAGTGCAGACAAGTCGTGCGACGTTTCCTTCGCCAAAATCCGGAAGCTTTCATTATTGTAACTGGATGTTATGCTCAACTCCGACCAGAAGAAATTTCAGCAATTAAAGGGGTTGATGCTGTGCTTGGCAACGCTGAAAAATTTGATATTTTTTCATTGATAAGCGATTTTCGAAAGAAAGATTTGTCGTGCGTTTTTGTTGCGCCAATAGATGAGCATAAAGAATTCGGACAGGCTCAGTCATCAGAAAATGACGGCAGAACTCGTGCATACTTTAAGATACAAGATGGCTGCGATTATAAATGTACTTTCTGCACAATACCTTTAGCAAGAGGTAAAAGCCGCAGTATGAATCCAGATGAATTAGAAATTGAATTTAACAAACTGTTAGATTCTGGTTATAAAGAAATTATTTTAACTGGAGTAAATGTTGGGGATTATGGGAAGTCAATCAATACAAATTTATATCAACTTCTACTTCGATTGATAAAAATTGAAGGAGATTTCAGGATTAGAGTTAGTTCAATAGAGCCAAATTTACTCAACGATGAAATTCTTGAATTGACAGCCGAAAGTAATAAGCTGTGTAAACATTTTCACGTACCATTACAGAGTGGAAGCGATAGGATCCTGAAACTGATGCAAAGGCGTTATATCTCTAGTGATTATAAAAATCTGATTTTCAAAATTAAAAATCGCATTCCGGATGCCGGAGTTGGTGTTGATGTAATAGTTGGCTTTCCAGGTGAAACAAAGGAAGATTTTAAAATAACACATCAATTTCTTAGTGATCTCCCAATCTCTTACCTGCACGTCTTCACTTATTCGGAAAGACCTGACACAAAAGCTATTAATATGAATCAGAAAGTAGATATGTTTGAACGCCGTGAGAGAAATAATATTCTGAGGATTTTAAGCACAAAAAAACGTCGTGAGTTTTTGGATGAGATGATTGGAAAAAATGTTAATGTACTTTTCGAGCATGAAAATCACCGTGGGATTATGAAAGGTTTCTCGTCCAATTACGTAAGAGTTTGCCATCCTTTCAACTCTGAATTGACAAATATGATAATACCTATGAGACTAAATTCCATCATAGATGATGAAGCACATGGAGAAATTTTGGATACAAAAAAAGCAGTTGACTTAATTGTAAATTAAAGCTTAAGTTTCCGCAAGGTTATGAAAAAAATACTTTTATTACTCCTAATTACTCACTCTGCCTTTATTTTCTCACAGGAAATTGAGCATAGAAATCTGCTTGAGCTTAAAAATGAATTAAAGCTTACGGAGATCAAATCAGAAAATGAAATTACTCTTAATCAACCTGCTGATTTTAAAAAGAAAAATGCGGGATTAGCTATGCTTTTTTCGCTCCTGCTTCCTGGAATGGGAGAACTTTATGCCCAATCGTATGAAAGCGGTAAATACTTTACAATTGCTGAGGGCGTTCTTTGGGGCACATATATTGGAATTAACAGTTATGGAAATTGGCAGAAAGATAGATACCGAAGTTTTGCTGCTTCAAACGGCGGCGTAAATCTGGAGGGAAAGGATGACGATTACTTTGCAACAATCAGCGAGTATTTAAGCATAGAACAGTACAATAATGAAAAAGCTCTAGAGAGAAATTATACTGATATGCTTAACGAAAATAAATATTTTTGGAAATGGTCCAGCGACGATAGACGAACCTACAGAAGTATGTGGGTTTCCAGTGAACAGGCATTTAATAATTTAAGATTTGTTGTTGGCGCTCTAATTATAAATAGAATTGCCAGCGTTGTGAATGCGGTTAGATTAGTTGCAAAATATAACAAACAGCAAAATGAGGAAGTAAGCTGGAATATTTCTGCGAGTGTTGAAAATTCAATTAACCTTCCAAATCATTTAACACTTAATTTTCAAACGCAATTTTAATCCAAAGCATAATCTTCCTTCGAGTCGCTAAAACTCAAAATATGATTACTGTAGTCTCAGATATTAAGCACTGTAAAAGTATATTTCAAATTAAGGGTGAAAAGAATGTTCCCTTTTAGCTATAATTTTTTGTTTTAGCACATTAGACAATTGAATTCAATCTAAGCAGCTCTTCATGAATAGGTTTTAGATAATTTTCTTGAAGTGTAGTTGCTCCTCCCATCACAACTTTTCCTGAATTTTCATTAGCAAAAAATAAAATCATTTTTTATTCCTGTTCAAAATTATATCGAATAAAAAATCCCCAATTTTCATAATCATTTCTGATTATCCATTCTCATGCTTTACTCAAAACATAACCGTTCCAGAAAAAACTCAAGATATTTTTATTTAAAGCCTTGAAATGTTGGACACCCAGCAGGATTATTGCAGTGTAAAACATTAAATCAAAAGAACTTTTGTCACCTATTACATTTCCAAAATCAGAATTATTCAATCATACAGCTTTCTGGGTCAAAAACACAAGGTGTCTATTAGGATTTTAACAAACATTATTTTTACATATTTATACATTTTACTATTGACAAAGCTAAATAAATCGTATAATTTCACGATACTTAATTATAATTATACATTAAATTGAATACATTGGATAAAATAAATATAGCACTTATTGGTGGTACAGGTTATACTGGCAAAGAGCTACTGAAACTTCTCGCCACCCACCCTAATGTAGGGAGGATTGAAATTTATGCACTATCTACCGCTGGACACTCAGTTTTGGATATTTTCCCGGAATTATGCGGAAGTGTAGAAGATATACAGATTAAATCCATTAACAATTTGGATTATAATGAAGATTTGTACTTTACTGCGCTTCCACATGGAGAAACGCTGAATTACATTCCTCATTTAATTGCGGAAGGCAAAAAAGTGATTGACATTGGCGGCGATTACAGACTAGCATCATCTGCACTTTATAAACAGTGGTACGGATTCGAACATACTTCCTATGAGCTTCTAAAAACCAAAGTTTACGGGCTTGCTGATGTTCTGGAAGACTCTGATTACAAATATGATTTGATTGCCAACCCCGGTTGTTACCCAACTGCAACATTAATCCCACTACTTCCAATTGTCGAACACTTTGCAGATGATATTATTGCAGTTAGCACAGTCGCATACTCTGGAGTCAGCGGAGCGGGTAAATCTGCTAAAGCGGAATTAATGATGGCTGAAATGTTCGGAAATGTTAAAGCATATAATCTTAACAAGCACAGACACGAGCCGTAAATTGTTCAAGTGCTTCAAAGTGTAGGATTGAGAAACAAACCTTACAGTTTTTCAACTCACTTACTGCCAATTGCAACGGGAATTTATTCTACAACTACTGTTCACCTTAATTTTGATATATCTCAAGTAGAAGTTGATAAGGCGATCAAGCAAAAATATTCATCAGCTCCGTTTGTGAGGATCAGAAAAACTCCACCCGAAATTAAATGGGTGTTAGGAACAAACTTCTGCGATATTCATGCTTCTGTGGGTCCAAGCAGAATTATTCTCACATCGACAATTGATAACTTAATTAAAGGAGCCGCAGGTCAAGCTGTTCAGAACATGAATAGACTTTATGGATTTGATCAGACTACAGGCTTAATCCCAAGTAATAATTCTATTCCTCAATTTTTCGAAGAAAATGCTAAAACAGGACTATGATTGAATACTTAGAAAACGGTACAATAACTTCAGTTAAAGGAATAAAAGCCGCAGGTGTTTTTTGCGGATTGAAAAAGCAAAAGAAAGATTTAGCTCTAATATTCTCAGATTACCTGGCAACTGTCGGCGGAACATTCACCCTTAACAAGGTGAAAGCTGCTCCCCTGCTTATCTCACAAGATATTATTGCGAAAGATCAGAAAGTGAAAGCTATTTTAATTAACTCAGGCAATGCAAATGCATGTACAGGTGAGCAAGGATTTGAGAATGCAATTAAAACACAGATTTTCACTGCCGAACATTTTAGCATTAGTAAAGATGAAGTGCTGATTTCTTCGACTGGAGTTATTGGACAGCAGCTTAATGTTGAAAAAATCAAAGAAGGAATAAAAAGTATTCAGCTTTCCAGTGAACTTTCTGCAGGGCATGATGCTGCTGAAGCAATTCTAACAACGGATACATTTCCAAAATCATTTGCGTGTAAAGTTAAGCTTAGCAAAGGCGAAATTAGAATTGGTGGAATCTGCAAAGGAAGTGGAATGATTATGCCGAATATGGCAACAATGCTGGCATTTATTGCCACAGATGCTGAAATGCCGAAACCTCTTGTTCAAAAACTGATTGCAGAAGCCGTTAACAAATCGTTTAACAGAATTTCCGTGGATGGTGATACAAGCACAAACGACATGGTTGTTCTTATGGCTAACGGCGCATCGAGTATTTCAATTATTGAAGGAGATCAAGATTATCAGCTTTTCAAAGCGGCATTGATAGACCTTTGCAAAAAAATGGCAATGGCAATTGTTAAAGATGGTGAAGGTGCTACAAAATTTATTTCAGTAAAAGTAGCTTCGGCTAAATCTGAAATTGATGCGGACTCAGCAGCAAAGGCAATTGTAAATTCTCCTTTAGTTAAAACCGCACTTTATGGTGCAGATGCAAACTGGGGACGAATTTTATCTGCCGTAGGTAATAGCGGAATCAACTTCTGCCCGGAAAAAGTTATGATAAAAATTGGCGATTTACATCTTCTGAATCCCGGCTACGATTCAAACTTTGATGAATCAATAGCAAAGGAAATCTTATTGAAGAAAAATGTTGATATTACAGTTGAGCTAAACGAAGGTGATGCATCAACTACTTGGTGGACCTGTGACTTTTCGGAACAGTACGTAAAAATAAATGCTAATTACAGAACATAATAAGGATAATTATGAAAACTGCAGTGATTAAGTTAAGCGGAAAATCGATAGATCAGTTTCTTTCAGAAGAAACGTGGATAATGCAAATCAAAAATTTTCTGCACCAGTATGATGGGATGGTAATTGTTCATGGTGCAGGAAATATCATTTCGGATTGGGCAACAAAACTCGGATGTAAAAGTGAATTTGTTAACGGTCATCGTGTAACTGATGATGATATGATGGATATTGTTGCCGCTGTTCAAAACGGTTTAGTAAATGCAAAAATTGTCTCTCGCCTTTTGGCAAAAAATATAAAAGCTGCCGGTTATAATGGAATAGATAATGATCTATTTGTTGCTGAATATTATAACACCGAACTTGGTTATGTTGGCGTACCAAAACTCAATTCTCAAACCCAATGGCTAAAAGATTTGATTATGGCCAAAACTATTCCTGTGTTTGCAAGTATTTGTCGTGATTCTGAAGGACACTTAATGAATGTAAATGCTGATTTATTTACCATGGTACTAGCTGAATCCATTCAAGCTGATTCAGTAATTTTTCTTTCCGATGTGGAAGGGGTTAAAATTTATGGAACTACTCAAACTCATATTTCTGAGAGTGATATTCACCATGGCATAAAAAACGGTGAAATAAAAGATGGCATGATTCCTAAACTACAAAGCAGTCTTAACTTAATTAAAAAAGGTGTAAACAAAGTCTGGATTGGAAACGATCTGCATCAATTAACACATACTTCAAAATCGAAAGGAACTTGGGTTGTATCATCAAGCAAAGTCAGTGCTTGAATCTGATTCGGCACTGCTAAAAATTTATAAAAAATTTCCTATTGAATTTGCTTACGGAAATGGAGTTTTTCTTTATGATAAGAGTGGCGACAAATATCTCGATTTTTTATCTGGCATAGCAGTTACGGGATTTGGCCATTCTCATCCTGCAATAAAAAAAGCTGTTGAAGAGCAGCTTAACTCGCTCTGGCATACTTCAAACCTTTTTGAATCAAGCAGTCAGCAAATCTTAGCTGATAAATTAGCAGAAGTTTCAGGATTAGAAAAAGTTTTTTTCAGTAATTCCGGAACTGAAGCAAACGAAGCAGCGATAAAATTTGCTAGGAAATTCGGCGAAGAAAAAACTACTATTATAACGGCTGTGGGAAGTTTTCACGGACGAACTATGGGAAGTCTTTCTGCCTCCGCACAAGTAAAATTATGGAATGGATTTCGACCTCTTACTCCGGGATTTAAATATGTTGCTTTTAATGATGCCGATGCACTTCGTCATTCAATAACTGATGATGTATGCGCTGTAATGCTGGAACCCATTCAAGGTGAAGGTGGAATTGTGGTTCCAGCACCTAATTATCTCAAAGAGGTTGAGGCGATCTGCAAAGAGAATAATTTGCTTTTAATTCTCGATGAAGTTCAAACAGGAATGGGTAGAACAGGAAAATTCTTCGCTCATCAATGGTTTGATATTCAGCCGGATATTATAACAATAGCAAAAGGAATTGCAAACGGTTTACCGCTGGGTGCAACAATAATTTCACCTAAAGTTGCAGTAAAAATTCAAGCTGGTGATCATGGCTCTACTTTTGGCGGGAATCCGGTTTCCGTTGCAGCCGCCATCGCAGTAATGAATATGCTTAGCGAAGATGTACTTAACCAAATTTCGAATTCAGGCACTTATTTAATTAACGAATTAAAAAAACTTAAATCACTGTTCATAAAAGATGTTAGAGGATTAGGTTTGATGATTGGTATAGAGTTCAGTGATACAATTACAAATTCCCAAATTGTAGAGGCATTGCTTGCTAAAAAAGTTGTGGTTTATCAAGCTGGAAGAAACACAGTTCGTTTACTTCCGCCGTATACAATTGATAGAGCACATATCTCGCATTTTATACAAACATTTAAAAGTGTTTTAAATGATTTACATTTGGAATAATAATATTATTTCAATTGGAGGTCATAAATGTACAGTAAAACTCATCGACAAAACAGAATTAAAGAACTCTTAAAGGAACGAGTATTTTATAACCAGGAAGAATTAGTTAAAACTTTAAGCGATGAAGGAATTGAAGTAACACAGGCAACATTAAGCAGAGATTTTCAGGAATTAGGTGTTGTTAGAACTTCAGCTGCTGAAGGTTCTCGCTATACTTTAAATGTTGAAGAAGCTGGAAATCAAATTCGCAAATTGATTTCCTTCGAAATTTTAGCAGTTCAATCCAACGAAATGGTGATTATTGTTCGCACTTTAGCAGGCAGAGCTCAAGGTGTTGCTCATTATATAGACAAGCTTAACTCGAAGCTGATATTGGGAACTATATCTGGCGACGATACTATTATGATTGTTCCTTCAAGCACAAAAAATATAAACGACATTGTACAATTAATGAACAAAATAATGAATGCTGAAATCACATAAACTTACAAGGAAGCAAAAATGAAGAAGAAAAAAATTGTTGTTGCCTATTCAGGCGGGTTAGACACTTCAGTCATGGTTAAATGGTTAAGTCAAAAATATAATGCCGAAATTATAACTGTTACCGGAAATCTTGGACAAAAAAAAGACATTGAAAATCTTGAAGACAAAGCTATTAAAACTGGTGCTTCTAAAGCGTATATAGTTGACCTTCAAAATGAATTTATTCAAGATTATGTTTGGAAAGCACTAAAAGCTGAAGCTCTTTATGAAGGAGATTATCCCTTAGCAACATCAATTGGAAGACCTCTTCTTGCAAAGCTTATGGTGGATATAGCTCAAAAAGAAAATGCAGACATGATTGCACACGGCTGTACCGGAAAAGGTAACGATCAAGTTAGGTTTGAAGTTGGAATAAAAACTTTAGCTCCCGATATGGAAATACTAGCCCCGCTCAGAACTTGGGAATTCAAAACAAGGGAGGAAGAAATCGATTATGCTATGCTTCATAACATCCCAATTTCTATCACTAAAGCAAAACCTTACTCAATTGATGAAAATTTATGGGGAATTGCGGTTGAGTGCGGTGAACTAGAAGATACCATGAATGCCCCCCCCGAAGATGCTTATCAAATAACAAAAAGCCCATTGAAAGCAAAAGATAAACCTCAAGATGTAACTATTAGTTTTAAGGAAGGAATACCAT
>JACAFC010000093.1 GCA_013388515.1 Ignavibacteriaceae bacterium
GATGTACGTTGTGATTTGCTTTCAAATTATTCTTTGAGGATATTAAGACCAATGCTTGATATGGAAGGCATATCGCTCACTGAGTTGTGATTTGCTTTCAAATTATTCTTTGAGGATATTAAGACCAATCTAAAAAGAATCAAACAGACACCGACGTAGTTGTGATTTGCTTTCAAATTATTCTTTGAGGATATTAAGACCAATAAAGCTATTCAGGTAGCCGCGTGCTAGTTCGTTGTGATTTGCTTTCAAATTATTCTTTGAGGATATTAAGACCAATATACCCCTTAGTTCCTCATTGAATTATAAAGACTTACGGCGATTTTAGGATTGAAAAAATGAGTAACTGCTTAGGACTGATTGCTTAGAAAGGTTTTAATATTAACTGAGAACTGCTCCTTTGTCCTCCCCTTTATTTAAGGGGAGGAACTGGACGGGTTAAAATAATTCAAGCTGATGGGCTTCAATGAAGCCGCTTTCCTCCTTTTTCTTACCATAAAAAATTTCCATCATTCCAAATTGCTTGTCCGTGATGCTCAATATTCCCACATGCCCTTTTTCGGGAAGTATCGCCTTTATTCTTTTTACATGTACATTCTTATTTTCCTTACTCGAACAATGACGAACATAAATTGAAAACTGAAACATCGAAAAACCATCCTTCATCAATTCTTTTCGGAATCGTGTGTACGCTTTTCTGTCTTTCTCCGTCTCGGTAGGCAGATCAAAAAATACTAATACCCACATAATTCTGTACTCGTTAAGTTTCATAGTTGTTTTATTGGCTAAGGAACTCAACCCCTTGCCCCTTCTCTTAAAAAGAGAAGGGGAATAAAAGATTATATTTTATAATATCTTTCAGAGCAAACTAATACTTTAAAGTGAGTCATTTTTTAATTCATCTTTTAGCTTTGTTAGAACAATAATTAAATTCTTTTGAATTTCTGCATTTGTAAAGCGCACTACTTTAATACCCATAGTTTTGATGACTTCATTTTTAAGCTGATCGTAATTTTTCTGCCGAATATGATAACCACCATCGATTTCTACAACAGTTTTACATTCATGACAATAAAAGTCTGCAATGTAAAATGTTTCTTTACCAAAGAAATCAAAGAATAATGGATATTGCCTATAAAACTTTTTATTTAAAAATTTTCTATCACGCACGGCATCCCAAAACATCTTTTCTGTCTCAGTGGCTTTCTTGCGTAATTCTCTGCATAACATTTTTGCAATTTCAACTAGTTTAGGGTTTCGTGTTAAGCTCATATAATGATATGTTTTAATTTGTTACCTATCTAAAACTCATCCCACGCCCCCTTCTCTTACAAAGAGAAGGGGTGGTATGTTTAAAAGTCCCTCTCTTTTTAAGAGAGGGATTTAGGGTGAGTTCAAATACATAAGGTTGTACATTGAAATCATTTATTTAACCTTATGGCCATGAATTTCTAACTAATGGCTTTTAGTAAAATATTTATAAAAGAGTCCATCTTTTTAAAAATAAGCATTACGGTGAATTCTTATCAGACAAAATGAATATTTGGACTCATCCTCCGAATCCTACTTTTACAAAGAGAGGTGGTATTTTTAAAAGTCCCTCTCTTTTTAAGAGAGGGATTTAGGGTGAATTTCCAAACACCGGATAAATAATTTTCTTTGCTTCACCAGCATAGCATTTAGCCAGCGAAGCAGTTGTTCGCTGCAAGCCAACCATTAATGGACTTCTTTCTCCATTAATAGAAATATCTATTGCCGGAATAGTTAATAACTGTTTTTTGATTGATGGTGTAAGTTCAGTAAAATCTTCTCCATCTTCTATAAATGTTGCTATTAAATCATCAACGAAAGGTCTATATGGTTCCATTATATCATCAGCAAGACAATAAGCATTGTATTTGTTGTGATGATGGATTCCAAGTGTTGGTAGAAGTCCGGAGGCAACTAGTTGTCGAGCGACCGTGGCTCTAAGAATTGCATAACCGTAGTTCAATAGGTTATTTGGCGGCTGGCCATATCTATCTCGTATAAATTCCAATGCAGTAGGAAAAAGATTTTTCCAATAGTATGCAGCTGCTCTTCCTTCAAGATTATCGGGATCTCCCGATCTAACTTTTTTCGCCCATCTTTTTAAATTATCATTTTCCTTTTGCCGCTTAGCAAGCACCATTGCTTGATTCATGATTTTTGCTGTGATGGTTTGCTGCCAGAGCTGCTTCTTAAGAGGTTCTGATGCTTCTATTTGTGCTTGAAATCTTTCGCTTTGCTCCTGGTGGCTCTCGAGAGGAAGAAACAATCCAGTTGGAAGATGCTTGCTGTTGCAGGTAACAACTGCACAGTTATTATTTAGCAATGCAGCAAGTAATCCATGCGAAAGCGTTATTTGATGGTCATCGAGAATTAATATTCCAATATCTTCTATCGGAATCGTGTTTTCATTTCCCCTGGCTTTGTATTTTTGGTTGGGATCAAAATCAACGGTATTTTCACTCATTTCTTTAACTTCTGGTCGATTAATAACCAACTGCTCATCTTTTTTTGAAAGATAAGCGGGATTGTTGAAGTATAAAGTTCGTTTTATCATGTGAGTGGTTTTATGTTACCAAGATTATCAACAATAAGTTTGATACATGTATCTTGTATTCTTATTGGTTTAGAAAGCATAGATTTATTTCTGGATTTAATAGTTAGAATTTCTTCATCGCTTAATTTCTTTACAAGTTGTGCAATAGCTTTATCCTTACTTCGTATATATTTAAGTAAGTCAATGTCAGGATTATTGATGACAAATTCAGCTAAACTTTCCAAAAGAAGGTTATTTGAATTTGAATCGTTTGCAGAAGTAACAGAGAAATATTTAGCAAAAATATTATCAATTTCCTTTTCCTTGATCGCTTTTATTTCTTTTTTTCTTTTATTACTCAACATATTTTCTAGATAAGCGTTGTCAAAATAATAGGGGGAACAGTCTTTATATGAACCGAATTCATAATACTTACGTTTATTTTTATGTGATTCGTCTTGATTATTTAGCAGATCAACGATTGTTACTGGCGTATATACAAGCTCCTCAGCAAGTGTATGTGGAACAAAGTAACAAAGATTTTGTTTAGCATCCATTTTAACTGTTCGAAATACTCTACTTCTGTCAAGTTTGTTGTTCCAAAAATCCGAGAAGTTTTCATCATCTTCTTGCAATGGAATAATTTCGTCTTCACCATTTGGAAGATAAACAAGATCGTTTTGAGAAAGGGTAAAAAGGAATTTTCCTCCTTTTGTTTCTTCACAAATTTCATTGAAATATTTGTTAATGATTTTGTCTAAGTTTTTATTGTCTTTTTTTATTTCCTCTTTCACAAGTTTTACTGCATCAAAAAAGGTAAGCACGCTAAATTTCCTCTTATCATTTTGTTCGACAACTGCAAAACAATAATTGTCTCCAGTTTTTACATAGATTGAATTTGGCGGATAATTTTTTCTTTCTAATGGTTGTAATTTTCCTTCGTCACCGCCACTCTCATCCTTTGAATACTTCACTCTAACTGCATTGATAGGGTGTTCATTGTTTCCCTTACGGAACTTATTGAATTCTATAACACCTTCTGGTGTAAATGCCTTTGAACCAAATTTCTTCAAATGTTTCTCTAGTTCGTCTGCAATATGTTTCTGTACTATCTTCTCAGTAATAAACTTCTCAAGGTTTGTCTTACCTTTAAGTTTGAGGAGCGGTAATCTATATGTTTCACCTTTACCATAAAGAGTTTCTTCATGAAAGCCACCTCTTATTCTCAACATATCTTTTCCATCTTTAGGATTTTTTTGGATAATAAGCTTTTTCCTTGGTTTATGTGATACAACTATTGAAGAAAGTTTTTCCTCTGCTTGTTTAGGAAAATCTCTCCAGGGCAAATCAAAGTGCACAAAACTTTCTTTCATTTCTTCCAACACTTTTTGTCTTTTTTCTTTCTGAAGACTAATGAATTTGTCCAACAAATCTTCTCCAGAATCATCTGAACTTTCTGGTATTAAGTTCTTATGTTCTTTTAGCCATATATGTAATTCTTTATTTAAGTTATTAAGCCGCTGGATATGACTTTGTTCTGTACATGCAACTACTAATGCATCAACAGCATGATGTCGATGGTCATATCGTTTTCCCCAATTTTTAACTTTTAATACTTTCTTATTTCTGTCTGCATCAAATTCATAACTGATCCATTCTTCACCGCAAATTTTTCCCATAGCTGCAAAACGTTCTTTTGTTACTTCTTTTAGTTTATCATTTAATCCCCAATGTTGTCTTAAATAATCTGTTACAGCACCAGTAGTTGTTAAAACTTTTTCTGTTCCTACAATTTTTCCTAATTCCTCTTTAACTTTTATTGAAATGTATTGTGTGTCTTTTTTTTGGCGTTCAATAAAATCTTTAGGAATGTTTGTTAGCAAAAGATTTTTCCTTTTTCGTCCGAAGAAAATCTCGTTTATATGTTTAACATAATCTTCTTCTTTAAGTATGTTTTGTAACGATGAACCAGATGTAATGTATTCCCAGGCAGTTCTATTTCCTTTATCTTCATTAATACTTGCTTCACAGATTACTTTATTAGTTAGTGAATCATCAAAGAATCTTGATCTTGGAATAATGTGGTCAACTTCATAATCTTTCGTGAAAAGTCTGCTTAATGGGATAGGATTCATAGTATATGGAGAAATATGTTTTTGTTCTTCCCACAATTTATATTTTTCGATTTCTTTTTTATCAGGGGAATATTCGCTTGTCTGAAGACTCCACAACTTATATCTCTCAATATTGCTGAACGAAGGATTTTCATTTAATACAATTGTATTTTCAAGTGGTAAAGAATGTTTTAACTCAATTAATCTTTCCCTGATCCTATTGTTTTCTTTTTCGCTGTTTAAAACTGCCTTATAAATTTTATTCCTTTCTTCAGCATTATTTTTTAATTCTCTTGCTAATTCTATGCGGATTTCATCAGGCTTAACTTTGTAATGCTTCCAAATACTTTTTACTATTTGTAATGTTTCATTGGTTAACTGTTCGACTACTGGATTTCTCAAGGTATATTTTTCAGCATTATTCGGGTCTAAAGCTTTTCTATGCTCAAGTGTTTTAATTTCGTGATAATTATTCAAGGAATAATCAACACTTATTTTTTCTGCTGTATGACTTCCATAAACAAGCATTGTAGCATAAGAAGAAATCATACCTCCGTCTCTTAAAACATTAGATCTGTTGCAATATTCTCTAAGCGCCTTGTCAATCTTATCATCAACTTCACCGGTTTTCAAATTTTCAATTTTCACTATTACTTCTTCAGATATTCCATTTGTAGTATCTGAATCCCAAACTCTCATCAAAGGAAGAATATTTTTAATTGCTTTTTCTGATAAAGCACCATAAGATCGCTTAAACCTTATTTTAGCAATTGTCTTAATTAATTCCTCATTGGTACTACAATCAATTTTACTAGAATTATTTCGAGATATGAAATTTTTTATTGCATTTATCCTTTCGCTATTCATATCATATTCATTATCACTATTTGGATCATATTCGTGATAAAAAGAAGGATTTTTTTCATACTCGTTGTTATCAATTGATTTTTCGTCATACTCTTTCTTAATCCAGTTGTACAATATTCGCCATAATGCAGTGAGCTTACCTAGTTCTTCTAGTTTTAGTTTTTGATATAATTCTTCTCCCAGAATCTTTTTTATTATTATTTTTGTCTCATTTCCCTTTAGCTTTGCTTTAATATGTAAACCATTGAGATAGTCTACTTTATCTTTCAATTTCAATTTAGTGCGAATGGAACTATGGTTTATTTCTTTTTGCTCTTGAAGAATTTCGCATAACGTTTTCTTTTCTTCTAATGTTAGTTCTCTATCCTTGTAAAACTTTTTTCCATTAACTTCTGCTACAGTGTTTATACTGAGATTGTTGATTTGCTGCCATATTTTAAATTCTTGATAAAGAGGATGACTTTGTGGAATAACCTTCAATTCTTTTTCATATCTGCAATTAGCAATTAACTTAAATTGCGGTTTCAATGGTCTTTGATAATAAATTATTTGCTCTTTTATTATGTGTTTTAATCCTTTTTCAATAGCTTCTTTGTGATATTTTTGCTGATTCTTTGAAGTTCCAGGGAAAATGAAGTCTGCAATTTTTTCAACCGTTGACCGAGATGTATTATTTAACCAATCATAGTGTTTAGCTTGTTCATCCCATATAGCGTCAAATTCTCTTTTATAACGTGATCTTAATATCACACGTGAACGTACCTTAAACCATTTATCTTCTTTTAGTTTTTCATAAAAGTATTCTCCCAGTTGAGGTTCGCCTTTTTCCTTTAGATCTTTTTCTAAATCTTCCATTTGTTTTCGCCAGCTGGATTTAAATGGAAGAGAAAACTCAGTTGAAGTTACTTCTCCATTTTTATTTCTACGAATTGTGAGCGCTAATTCAGTTTCATCATTTTCTTTTAAATTTTCTAAAATAGTTTTGCCAATCAATTCTTGGCCGTCACTTTTTTGAATGGTTGCTTCATATTCCGGTATTTCTTTATTGTTGTCTTTTTTTCTTCTAGATTTTCTTTTTCCTACTTTTTTAAGTGAAATGATTTTTACTCTATCGACAAAGGATTCATATTTTTTTAATGACTCATCTTTGCTCTCGTTGTCATCTTCTAAATTCTTTTTATCTTCTTTCTCGGATTCACCGCCAGCGTAACCTCTTAATTGATTAAATAAGTAAAGCAATCTTCCAAATTCTTTCATCTCTATTCTTCCAGAAAGAGCCCTTTTCCTCAGTTCATACAATTCGAAAGCATTGAGTTGTTTAAAACTTTTGGGAATAGGCAAAAGGCTGAGTTGCTGGATTTTATCTGGATTTGGAAAATCACCTTCCCATTGAATAAAATCAGGTAATATTCCTAATTCATTCAATACGTAGATCAATTTATTGCGTCTTTGTTTATAACGTTTATTTAATTTGCGTGTACCTCTTTTTGTTCTTCTTTCAGCATTTCTTGTTAATGATAATCCTTGCTCGAAATTAGTTTTATCTTTTCCTAAAGAAATGATACGGCTGCCCATTCCTAGAATATTTCCTATTTCTTTTTTTTCTTCAGGTTTTTCAACTAAAGCCCAACCAATAGAATTTGTGCCCAAGTCAAGTCCTAGAATTTTTTTCATATTCTCTCCCAGATATTGCGTTTAATTTTATCATTGATTAAAATTGCATTGTAATTTGAAAGCAAAAATCACAATAAGGATTATTCCGTTGTGAAAACATTTACAGTAGTCCCGACTTCGTGTCGGGATTGCTTCTTTAAAGAAAATAAATTTTGAAATGCTTTTACCATTCCTTTTAGTTTTCAAAGATGTTAAGAATCGACTCTGTACTCCCAAACACAGATTCCCGTCAGAAGGTAAAAATAGAAGCATAATTTTATTACTGTTTACAACTTACAATTTGCAGTTGTAAAAATCAAAGCTTAACATATGAAGCATTAACAAAAAATAATTTTGCAGCGATTTTGGAAATGTTTTATTTATCATTTTTTCAAAAGCGCATTCCCAAACTTTTTTATTAAAGCTTATCCAAGCATATTTCAATTTTTCTTATCACCAATAAATCTTAAGTTTGCAAAGATTTTAATCAGATTTTTGCAACAACAAAAAAGGATATTTTGAAAAGCAGTATATTATTTTTATCCGTGTTTTCGGTGTTAAGTACCTTAATAATTGCACAAGATTCCTCTTCTGTTCAAGTTAAAAAAACTTATTACCCAAGCGGCAGCATTAAAACTCAAGGTGATTATTGGAATGGTCAGCTTCATGGGGAATATCTCGAGTTTTACCCAAACGAAAAGTTATGGAAAAAGTGGAAATTCTACTTCGGCAAAGAGGAAGGCATTTCAACTTGGTACTTTCAGAACGGGATTATTAGTATTGAGTGGAACTATCACAACGGTATTAAAGAAGGCATATCAAAATGGTATTATGAAACAGGAGAACTTTGGTCTGAACAGCTTTATGTTAACGGAAAATTGGAAGGAGTTACAAAAACATTTTATAAGACTGGGGAGCTGCAGGGTGAATGGAATTATGTAAATGGCTTATTGCAGGACAGATCAACAACTTACTACAAGTCTGGAAAACCCGAAGTATCTCGATATTTCGTAGACGGCATCTTGAACGGCAGAACTATAGTATATCACGAAAGTAATATGGTTGCATTGGAAGCGAATTTTGTTAATGACAAAATTGAAGGTGAAGTACGGCTTTACGATGGTGCCGGAAATTTACGTGTAAAGGATTTGTACAAGAATGGAGAGATCGTTAATCGAATGAAATACGATTATCAAGGAAAATTTGAGGAGGAGGAAAAAACCTTAAAGAATTATTTTGAAAATGGTTCGCTGAAAGAAGAAATATTCTTCCGCAATGGTAAGAAACAAGATGAAATGAAGACCTATTATGACAGCGGCTATTTAAAAGAAGTATGGCATTTCGTAAATGATACTTTGCATGGAAAATCTTTTAGATATTTTGAAAATGGAATACTGCAAGCAGAGCTTGATTTTATAAAAGGTATCCAGCATGGAATAACAAAAGAATACTTTGAAAATGGGTCGCTTAAAGCCGAATATTATTATGAGCAAAACATGAAAAATGGAATTGCTTTGACCTATTATCCCAACGGAATTTTAGAATCTTCTTCCAATTATAGAAATGATGAACTTAATGGTAGTCGGAAAACTTATCATACTAACGGAGTCATGCAGTCAGAAGAAATACTTGAAAATGGGAAAATAGTAGGCTTAAGAAAAGTATTTCATAAAGATGGATCAGTTCACCGAGAAGAATTGTATTCAAACAATTTACTGGATGGCTGGGTTAAAATTTATAACATCTCTGGAACTTTGAGCAGAGAAGAGTACTATTTAGCTGGAGTGCTGCAGCGTTCGCGCGAGTATGATTCTCAAGGAAACTTAATATCAAGTAAGAGTTATTAAATGAATTCCTTTTTACTTCATCTTCTAATTTTAATTTTTGTACAATCAATAATACTTGCGCAGTCCGATTCCATCAAAACATTTTATTCGAATGGTATATTAAAGAAGATCGAATATTATGTTAACGGAAAATTAGAAGGTGAAGCTAGGTATTACTCTGAAACAGGAATTATTCAAGAAATAGTTAATTATAAAAATGGAAAGAAACACGGAACATCGTTAACGTTTTCAGAGAAAGGAATTCTTAGAGAATATGTCCATTACATCGAAAATAAATATAACGGAGAATTTAGAACATTTCATGAAAATGGCGCATTGAATGAAGTCGGGCATTATCTCAACGGCTCACTAGTGAATCAGTATCGATCCTTTTATGAAGGAGGAGAAATTAAATGTGAATATTTTTTTGTTGACGGTGGAAAAGAAGGAATTGCAAGAGATTTTTATAAAAATGGCCAGGTAAAAGTTGAAGCACAATTCAATCATAATCTTCAAAATGGATTAACTAAATGGTTTTATGAAAATGGAAAATTAAAGGGTCTTTATAATTATTTGGAAGGAAATCTGCATGGTGAAACGAAAGAATTCTATGAGAATGATAGTTTAATGTCAATTAAAAATTATTTATTTGGGCATCTGAATGGTGTAATTTATGAATTTTATCAAAACGGATTAGTTAAGCTTGAAAGTAATTTCATCAATGGATTTAGAGAGGGAATCACGAAATCATTCTACGAAAATGGAAATTTATGGACAGAGCAAAACTACAAATCAAATTTACTGGATGGAGAAACCAAAATTTTTAGAAATGATTCGTCGCTTTGGTTTGTTGAGAATTATGCAAAAGGCAAACTTGTTTCAAGTAAGGAATTTGATGAATCGGGTAGATTTATTCAAGAAAAATTAAACTGAAAGAATAAGATGCAAAAACTAAAAAAATTTAATATAGGATTAATTCAAATCCAGCTTGGAAAAAGTCCTTCCGTCAATTTGAACAAAGCTGTTAGTTGGATTGAAAAAGCTGCAAAAAAAGGAGCTAATGTAATTTGTCTCCCAGAATTATTCCGCTCGCAATATTTTTGTCAAAAGGAGGACATTAACAATTTTGATTTAGCCGAGACAATACCTGGCCCTTCCACAAATGCAATTTCCAATATTTGTAAGAAACTTGGAGTTGTGGTTGCTGCTTCTTTATTTGAAAAGCGAGCTAGCGGGCTTTATCATAACACAACCGTTGTAATAAACAATAAAGGTTTGATTGAGGGAATGTATAGGAAAATGCACATCCCGGATGATCCTGCATATTATGAAAAATTTTATTTTACTCCTGGCGATTTAGGTTACAAATCTTTTAATACCAAGTTTGGAAAAATATCCACTTTAATTTGTTGGGACCAATGGTACCCTGAAGCAGCTCGCCTCGCTGCTTTGCAGGGCCCCGAAGTTATATTTTATCCAACGGCTATTGGCTGGCATCCGCATGAGAAGAAAAAACATGGTAAGGCGCAAATTGAATCTTGGCAAACTGTACAGCGCGGGCATGCTGTTGCAAACGGTATTTATGTAGCAGCAGTAAATAGGATTGGACTAGAAAAGCAAGATTCAAAATCTGCCGGAATTGAATTTTGGGGATCTTCATTCGTTGCCGATCCTCAAGGGGTAATTATTGCTCAAGCATCTTCGGATAAAGAGGAAATATTGATTGCAGAAATTGATCAGGAAAGAATTGAGTACATCCGAAGAAACTGGCCCTTTTTAAGAGACAGAAGAATTGATTCGTACGATGGAATTACAAAAAGATTTTTACAATAATTACTTTACGAAAGGAAGAAGTCAATCTCATTCAGATGACGCAGATTTAGCTGATTAACTAAGATTGCTTTAAGTAATAATTTGTTCGATTTGTGTTATCTGTATACAATTAATTCTAAATGGGTTTGGGAAATAATAAACTAACATACCGACTTCCCGCAGAGTGGGAAAAACACGAGGCAACCTGGATTGGCTGGCCTCATAATAAATCAGATTGGCCAGGAAAATTTACTCCAATTATTTGGGTGTATTGTGAGATTGTAAAAAAAATTTCCGAAGGGGAAAAGGTTAGAATAATCGTTGAGGATACTGAGCATAAAAAAAAGGCAATCCGTGCTCTAAAAGATTCCAATGCTAAATTATCAAACTTGGAATTCTTTACTGTTAAAACTGACAGGGGTTGGACAAGAGACTCAGGACCAATTTTTGTAAAATCATCCAAATCAAATAAAGTTGAACTGATCAATTTTAAGTTTAATGCATGGGCAAAGTATGAAAATTATAAATTTGACGCCCAACTGCCGAAATTCATCTCCAAAAAATTGGATCTAAAAATCAAGCAAGCAGTTTATAAAACTTCTCATGTAGTTTTAGAAGGAGGTTCGATTGATTCTAATGGAAGTGGAGTACTCTTAACAACAGAGGAGTGCCTGCTTGATCCAAAAGTCCAAGTTCGAAATAAAAATTTCACAAAGAAAGATTATGAAAAAATATTCTTGGATTATTTAGGTATTCAAAAAGTAATCTGGTTAGGCAAAGGCATAGTAGGGGATGATACGCATGGTCATGTAGATGATCTTTGCCGGTTTGTCAGTCCAAACAAAGTTTTGTTAGTTCAGGAGGATAATCCAAGCGATGAAAATTATAAACTGCTGAAAGAAAATAAGGAGAGACTTCAATCTGAATCATTTTTGGATAATTCAAAATTAGAAGTTATTTATTTACCAATGCCATCACCTGTCATTTTTAAAAATCAGAGATTACCAGCAAGTTATGCTAATTTTTACATTTCAAATGAATTTGTACTGGTTCCAACTTTTAATGATATTAAAGACAAAAAGGCATTAGGAATTTTATCCGAGGTATTCACAGACAGGAAAGTTGTTGGTATTCATTCTGTGGATTTAGTATGGGGATTGGGAACCTTGCATTGTCTCACACACGAACAACCCATTTAAAGTTAGTAAATTCTATAATTGAAGATTTGATGGTTAATATTTTTGTTTTTTCATGAATTCAATTTAAGTTTTATTAAAGAAATTTCTTAAACAAAGTATAGGAGGATCCATTTGATTATCGGTATTCCAAAGGAAATTCTTCCAGGTGAAAACAGGGTGGCTATTATTCCTGATGTTGTAAATAAATACATCAAAGCTGGATTCAGTGTTCAAATTGAAAGCAATGCTGGACAAAAAGCTGGATTTACAAACGAAAAATATTCTGGTGCCGGCGCTAAAATTATAGATGATACTTCGGAACTCTTTCAATCATCAGATATAATTCTTAAAGTGCAAAGACCAATTGTAAATGGAAATTTGCAAAAACATGAACTTGATTTAATGAAAAAAGGATCATTATTAATCGCGTTAGCTTATGTTCGCCACTACACTGAAGTATCAAAGCTTTGTGCTGAAAAGGGTATTGATTTTATATCTATGGATCTAATTCCAAGATCTACACTTGCACAAAAAATGGATGCTTTAAGTTCACAGGCAAATCTTGCCGGATATAAAAGTGTTTTACTTGCAGCAAATGAACTCAGAAAAATATTCCCTATGCTCATGACGGCGGCAGGTACCATCAAACCGGCTAAAGTTGTAATTATGGGTGCTGGTGTTGCGGGACTTCAGGCACTTGGTACAGCTAAAAGATTAGGTGCTGTTGTAGAAGTCTCAGATGTTCGCCCTGCAGTTAAAGAAGAAGTGCAAAGTCTTGGCGGAAAATTTATTGAAGTTGAAACTGATGCAAGTATGCAGGATGCAGGCGGTTATGCAAAAGAAGCATCAGAAGAATTTTTGAAGAAACAGAAAGCTGTAATCTTTAAACACGTAACCGATGCAGATATTGTTATAACTACTGCTCTTGTGCCTGGTAAAAAAGCTCCGGTTTTAGTTACAGAAGAAATGGTTAAGAATATGAGACCGGGCAGTGTTGTGCTTGATATGGCTGTTGAGTTTGGCGGTAATTGCGAGATAAGTGAAATTAATAAAACGGTTGTTAAGCATAACATCACGATAATTGGAGAAGCAAATTTACCAAGCCTTGTAGCAACAAATGCCAGTGAAATGTATTCAAAAAATTTGCTTGCTTTAATTTTGCATATGTGCAAGGATGGTGGTTATAAGCTTGATGATAAAGATGAAATTGTCAGTGCTGCCTTAGTTGCTTATCAAGGTAATAATAGGTTAAAAATTTAATAGAGATTAAATCTTAGGAGATTACTAATGATATTTAAAAAAATATTTTATACTATATCAGCAGTGTTACTTACTTATGGTTCGGCTTTTGCAGAATCCAAAGAAGTTGCAACACCTGATTACTTTGGATTGTTTTTTGTTTTTATGTTAGCATCATTCATTGGGTTAGGAGTTATCACTCGCGTTTCAAGATTGCTTCACACACCATTGATGTCTCTAACAAATGCAATCTCAGCAATTGCTGTAGTTGGTTCAATTATTCTTACGGGTCATGATTATCCGGATTATATAAATATTCTCGGCGGAATAGCTCTCTTTGCTTCAATGACAAAC
>JACAFC010000190.1 GCA_013388515.1 Ignavibacteriaceae bacterium
ACATAACCTAGCCCAGCACCTCCATATTCTTCTGAAACAAGAATTCCAAGGAAACCTAAGTCTCCTAATTGATTCATAATCTCCTTTGGAAAATCTTGAGATTCATCATAAACTTTGATTACAGGTTTAATTACTCCGTCAGCAAATTCTCTAATTGTATTTCGGATGATTATTTGGTCATTCGTCAATTCCATCAAGAATGCGTTTGATTCCATAAGTTATCCTTAATTAATTTCAGACAATGTGATTCTTGAATTTTTCTAAGATGTCTTCAGCAATTTGATAGGGAGACATATTACCAAGGACAACATGTTCTAACGAAGATTCTAGTGATTCCTCTACCGACTCGGTCCATAATTTTTTCTTTAGCCTATCATCTACTATCTCTTTAATACGTATTTTAATTTGTTTTTGGCGTTTAAGTTGAAATAATTTAGATTTTAACATGAATTGACGGTGGCGATTTATTTCATTCAATAAATCATTTATTCCTAGTGCTTCCGAGGCAGTGGTTTTAATTATTTCGGGCAACCATGATTCTTCGGTATGATCGCGCATCATTAAAATTGTTTTAAGTGCTGTAACCGCTTGCTGAGAGCCAGGTCGATCGCTTTTATTTAATACAAAAATATCTGCAATCTCCATTAGTCCAGCTTTCATTGCTTGAACTGAATCACCTGATTCGGGAACCAATACAACTATTGTTGTATCTGCGCTCTTTGCAATATCTAACTCAGATTGCCCGACTCCTACAGTTTCCAATATTATAAAATCGAAACCGGCGGCATCTAAAATATCTGCTGCATCTATGGCTTTTTTACTTAATCCGCCTAAACTGCCGCGTGTTGCCATACTTCTAATAAAAACCTTGTCATCGTTTCCGATATCTGACATTCGAACTCTATCACCAAGGAGTGCACCTCCAGTAAAAGGACTTGTGGGATCTACGGCAATAATACCCACCTTATGGTTGTTATTCTTTAATAGCTTTGTTAATTGGTTTGTGATAGTACTTTTACCTGCTCCAGGCGGACCCGTTATTCCGATACGATAAGCTTGACCAATTCGATTTGATAATTTTTTTAGAATTTCTGATGCTACTTCATCATCATTTTCGGTAAGGGAGATACATCTGGAAATTGATCTTCGGTCTTCGATTAATAAGCCTCTAATCAAACTTTCTTTAACCATTAGGTGTTTAATTTTAGGAAAGGTTTAACTCTTTTTTAAAGAAATTTACTGTTTGAATTAATCCGTCCTCAATCTTAGTGCTGGGCCGCCAGTTGAATTTTTTAAATATTTTGTCTGAAGTAATCACACTTCTCATCTGTTCGCCAGGTGCTGCTGGGCCATGTTTCTCTTCTTGTCCTTTACCAACAATTTTGTTCAAAGTTTTGTAAAGAACATTTACATCTGTTTCAATAGAGGTTCCAATATTATATATATCGTTTGCATCATCATTAAGTGTAAGAACATTTGCTTTAACCACATCGCCAACAAAGACGTAGTCCCGAGTTTGTTCACCGCTGCCATTTATAATCGGTTGTTCGTTTTTCAATAATTTTGTAGAAAATATAGCAACAACACCAGCTTCGCCTAATGCATTTTGCCTTGGTCCATAAATATTTGCATAACGGAGGATAGTATATTTAAGTTTATGCTGTGTGTGATAAAAGTATAAATACTTCTCAACGGTTAGTTTTGAAATTCCGTATGGCGATAAAGGTTGAGTTGGGTGATTTTCATCGGCAGGAAAGTATGATTGTTCGCCGTAAACAGCACCACCGGTTGATGCGAACATGAATTTTTTAACTCCTGTTTTTACACAATTCTGTAATAGGTTTATTGTACCAAGAATATTTGTCGTTGCATCGAATGCAGGATCTGCTACAGATTTTCGAACATCCATTTGTGCAGCATGATGATTAACGACATCAAATTTTTCTTTTTCGAATAATTGACTTATCGATGGATCGATTATGTCCTTTTTAATGAAAACAGCTTTTGGATTAATATTTTTTTCAAAGCCTGTTTGTAAATTATCAAGTACAAAAACAGTGTGCCCTTCGTTAATATAAGCATCAGTTATGTGTGAAGCGATGAATCCAGCACCGCCTGTTACCAGGATTTTCATTAGAATTTTTCCTTATACAAATTATGTTTGTAAATATATGCCATCACATTTTGAGGTACAAGAAAGTTTATACTTTTCTGATGTAGAACACGATCTCTTATGTTTGTTCCAAAAATTTCGATTATAGGTGTTTCAACAAATATAGCTTTATCAAAGTATTTATTTCGCTTTATTCTTTTATGGTTAATTTTTCTTCGGAGTACAACTAAAGTTACAAGCTTAAGTAATTCATCAGGCGATTTCCAAGTATCAAATACCATCAGGTTATCAAATCCAATTATCAATTCAATATTACTATAAACTTTCTTTAATTTTTTTATTGTATCAATTGTGTAAGACACGTTGGGATTTTTAATTTCAATATCGGAGTAATCAAATTGTGAGTAATTTTTGACTGCTAGTTTAACCATATTTAATCGGTGGTTAGGAGCCGAGGATATTCTATCTGTTTTATGTGGTGAAATAAAACTGGGTACAAATATTATTTTATCTAATTTTCTAATCTCACAAACTGATTGAGCTGTAATTAAATGACCAAAGTGAATAGGATCAAATGTCCCGCCAAAAATTCCGATTTTTTTCATTTATTTTTTCTCAAGTAAATTGGAAATCGATTCCCTTAAATTTTCTATATCTGTTTGATGGTATTTTTTATCTAGCCCAGTTGAATGTATTGTTTGTTCCTTTCTAAAAGCTAATCGAACAGCTGATAAGATATAAATTTTTCTAATTCTTTCATCAACCCAACCAGGTACGTGTCTTTCATTTGAAGTAATTATTCCTAAATGCTGTGCAGGAATCAACCCATTCTTCGATTCCTCAGAGAGCTGTGAAAAAATTATTTGTTTTTCTTTGTATACTGATAAATTGAAAATGAAAATTAAAATGCCTACTACTAATAACATATAAACAAAACCAATAAGTGCTAAAGAATCAATACTAACGAATAGGTTCCACAAGGAATGAATTACTATAGCTATAAAAAACCCAATAATCACCAGTACAGTTCTTTTAAAACCGTTTTTGAATTTAGAGTAACCTAAAATCATACCTAAAATGCCAGTAGTAACACAATGCATAACAGCAGAAAACAGAGTTCTAATAATTACTATTAAGAACCAATTATATATAGAACTGCTGTTAGTAATGAAATAAAAAAAATTTTCTGTCATCCCAAAACCTAACCCGATAGCCCCGCCATAAACAATTCCATCTGTGATGTTATCAAATTTTTTATTTTTAACCATTATAAAAAGAAAAAATCCTTTTGTTAATTCCTCAATTACTGGAGCGAATAAAACCGAATCCCAAAAGTCACTAATGGACAATTGTAGAATGAAGTTCAATAAAAGTAATTGGATTAAACTACTGAGAAAAGTGGTCAAAATTATTGCTCCCACTGCGCCCCATAAAAAATTAACTAAAACTAGGGTGGTCGGTTCCCTTTCGTATCTGTCAAACCTCCAAATAAGATAAAGGTAGACTAGCATTGGGAAAACAGCGGCTAAAAAAGAAAATACAACTGACATTAGGAACTTAATGCATTAAACGTATTAAATTTATTGATTCGAATTTTAATCAAATTAAACAAATATTAGTAAATTATTGTTATAAATGATGCTTTTCCTATGAACAATTCGATGTCAAAAATGTTGATTATCAGGCTCAGAAAGTCTATATTTCCCAACGTTTTTTGGAAATTTTGATGGTAATCAAGATAAACAACCTCAAAGAGGGTCTTCATCATTATTCTTTGGAAGAACCAGTTGAAAATGTCGGTTTAGAAAACCCATTCACAGATTCGGTAAAAGTTGAACTAAATCTTCAAAAATTACATAATCAAGTAGTTTTAGAAACCAGTTTAAACTTACAAGCCCTGTTTGAGTGTGACAGATGCAACGAAGCTTTTCTTTCTAATTTACAAACTGATTACAAGATTGTTTATCTATTTGGAGAGAGCCCTGATGACGAGGACGAATCACTAAATGTTGTTTATTTACCGCTTGATGTATCCGAAATTGTATTGGATAACGATATAAGGGATTATGCCATGCTGGCAATTCCCATGAAAAAATTATGTAATGATGAGTGCCAGGGTTTATGTCCCTCATGCGGTAAAAATTTGAATACAGGCAGCTGTTTGTGCAGTAATAATAAAATAGATCCGCGTTGGTTACCGCTGAATGATTTGAAAAATAAAATTGATAATAATTAAATAATAGGAATAAAATGCCAAATCCAAAACGACGAATGTCGAAGACAAGAACTGCAAAAAGGAGAACTCACTATAAGGCACATTCTCCATCTTTAGGTGTATGTGCTAATTGCGGTGAAGTGAAGATGACACATCGTGCATGCCCATCTTGTGGTTACTATAACGAAAAATCAATGTTTATACCAAAGAGCTAATCTCTTTTTCAACAATGCAGCAATCTTCCGAGCGATGTAAAATAATAGTTGACGCTATGGGAGGGGACTATGCACCCGAAAATGCAGTAATTGGCGCTGTTGAAGCTGCTAATGAAAATTCCGGGTTTGATTTATTTTTAGTAGGTATTGAAAAAGATATTACAAAGGTATTAAAGGAAAAAAAACTAAAATTTGATACTTCAAGAATTATTAATGCTCCCGAAGTAATTGAGATGGGAGATTCTCCAACAGATGCAATCAAGAAAAAACCTAATGCTTCTATAGTTATCGGTTCAAAATACGTTAAAGAGAAAAAAGCTCATGCTTTTGTAAGTGCTGGAAATACTGGGGCAATGATGGCAGCTTCAACATTAATTATGGGTCGATTAAAGAATGTGGGGCGTCCTACGATTGGTGCAGAAATTCCAAACGTTCATGGTACTTGTCACTTGTTTGATGTTGGTGCTGGAAAGGATGCAAAGCCTGTTCATTTGTTTGAATATGCTGTAATGGGATCTATTTATGCTAAAGAACTAAGAAATATTCCCAATCCCAAAGTTGGAATTTTAAGTATGGGTGAAGAAGAAAGCAAGGGCAATGAAGTAACAACAGCTGCTTTTAGACTGTTAAAAGAATCAAAATTAAATTTTGTTGGAAATGTTGAGGGCAGGGATATACTTACCGGTAATGTTGATGTTGTAGTATGTGATGGATTTATTGGTAATATCTTATTAAAGTTTGGCGAATCGGTTCCTAAACTGTTAAAACATCTGCTTAAACAAACAGCAGATAAAAATTTAATTGACAAAATAAAAATCGGTTTATTTAAAAGTACTCTAAAACGTGCCCTTAAAAGTCTTGATTATCAAGAACATGGTGGAGTGCCCTTGCTTGGTGTGAACGGTATAAGTATTATTGGGCATGGTTCAAGCACGCCGAAAGCTATAAAAAATATGGTTTTTAGAGCCTATGATATGTATAAGAAAGATCTAAATAATAAAATTGAAAATTCATTAACAGATTACCTGAATATTGTAGACCCAAATAAATGATTAAACATAAAAAATATAATGCGGTAGTAACTGGATTGGGAATGTATTTCCCGGAAAAAATTCTAGATAATAAATACTTTGAAAAAATTGTTGAGACCAGCGACGAATGGATAAGAACTCGAACTGGTATCATTGAACGTAGAATTCTTGAGAATGGTGCTACAAGCGATTTAGCCACAAGAGCAGCTCAAGATTTACTCCAATCCGCAAAAGTTTCACCTGAAGAAATTGATGTAATTATTGTTGCAACAGTAACTCCCGATATGTTTTTTCCCGCTACAGCTTGTCTTGTTCAGGATAATATTGGTGCGAAAAATGCTTGGGGCTTTGATCTTTCCGCAGCTTGCTCAGGCTTTTTATTTGCCTACCAGACTGGTTGCGCTTTAGTTGAAAGCGGTAAATACAAAAAGGTTATGGTTATTGGTGCTGACAAGATGAGCTCTATAACAGATTATAGAGATAGAAATACTTGTATTCTATTTGGCGATGGAGCCGCCGCATTCTTAATTGAACCCACTGAAGATTTAAATCTTGGACTCCAAGATTCACTACTCAAAGTTGATGGCTCAGGCAGAGAGGCTTTGTATATGAAAGGCGGCGGAAGCCTTAATCCAGCATCTCACATTACGGTTGAAAAAAATCTTCATTATATTTATCAAGATGGGAAAGCCGTATTCAAAGTTGCTGTTAAAGGTATGGCAGATATTTCCTACGATATAATGAAAAAGAATAACCTTAAATCGGAGGACATTGCATATCTTGTTCCGCATCAAGCCAATTTAAGAATTATTGATGCAACAGCCGAACGAATGGGAATTTCAAAAGACAAAGTGATGATAAATATTCAAAAATATGGCAACACAACCGCGGCTACAATTCCTAGTTGTGTTGTTGAATATTACCGCGCCGGTAAATTAAAGAAAGGTGACAAGTTGATTTTAGCTGCATTTGGAGCCGGCTTTACGTGGGGTGCTTCTTATCTAATTTGGGCTATGGATTAGTTATGGCTAAGATAGCATTTTTATTCCCAGGTCAAGGTTCTCAATACGTTGGAATGGCTAAAGACTTATATGAAAATTCAGTTGAAGCTAAAGAAATGATTAAGACTGCTGATGATGCATTAGGTATAAACTTGTCATATATAATGTTTAATGGTCCTGATGATCAATTGAAACAAACAGAATTTACGCAGCCTGCAATTTTTCTTCACTCGGTAATACTCTCTTCACTAATTAGAACATTATCTCCATCAATGGCTGCAGGTCATTCTTTAGGAGAGTACTCGGCATTAGTTTCTGCAGGAGCTATTCAATTTTATGATGCTATAAAATTAGTTCGAACGAGAGGAAAGGCAATGCAGCAGGCAGGAATTGATAACCCCGGAACTATGGCTGCAATAATTGGATTATCAAAAACGAAGGTTGTTGAAGGTTGTGAGGAAGCAAGCAGCGAAGGCATTGTTCAAACTGCAAACTTCAATTCCTCTGATCAAATAGTGATCTCAGGTTCAGTGGCTGGTGTAAGAAAAGCTATGGAAATTTGTAAAGCAAAAGGTGCAAAGTTAGTTAAAGAACTTGTTGTGAGTGGAGCATTTCATTCACCTTTAATGGAATCAGCTAAAGAAAAATTAAAAGCTGAACTGAGCATAACTCCAATTTACAATGCACGTTTCCCTGTTTACGCTAATGTAACAGCTAATCCAGTAATTGATTCCAAAGAGATTTCCAATTTATTGTACGAGCAGGTTACTGCACCTGTAAAATGGGAAGAAACTATTTTGAATTTTGTTAATGATGGTGTAGAGGAGTTTTTTGAAATTGGTCCTGGAAAAGTATTACAGGGTTTAGTTAAACGAATAGCACCTCAAATTAAATGTACTAGTATCGATAAATTTAGTGACGTGGAGAAATATCTCTAATTATGGAAGATTACAGAGTAATAAACGGAATTAAAATAGATCCTTTGATTTTCACATTTAAATTTACATGTCAATGTACAGGCGGCGAATGCTGCAACTATGGAGTTTACACAGATTATAAAGAATATGAAAAAATAATTTCTCTAAAGAACGAAATAATTCAGATAATGGATGATAGTCAATCGAAAAATTCAGATGATTGGTTTGAAGAACCTGAAAAAGACGATGATTTTGAGTCTGGTTTAGCAGTTGGTACTAACATTATTAACGAAAAATGTACATTTTTAGACAAACATGGGTTATGCTCGCTTCAAAAACTTAGCCTTTCTAAGGGTTTGCATAAATGGGCATATAAACCAATTTATTGCGTTTTATTTCCGCTTGTTGTTTACCAAGGAATTCTTACTGTAGACGATGAACATATTGACAGATTGACCTCTTGCAATAGAAATCATGGTGCTTCCAATACAATCTTTGATTCTTGTAAAGAGGAACTTCTTTATTTGTTAGGTGCAGCCGGATTTGAGGAACTGGAAAGTTATCAACGCGAGTACTTAACAAGCTTAAAACCTAAGGAATTGGTATAAAAGGGTAATTTTAAAATTAAATATTACCTAAAGAAAAGTGGAAAAATAAAATAAGCAATTGTATATTATCCATTGGAAAATATAATATCCCAAAAAGTTTAACAAATATTATCACATCTAATTCCAATTATTTGGTTAGACTTACAACTTTTAGAATATTGAAAAAAAATGGCAAATAAAACGAAAAGAGCAATAGTAACAGGTGGAACAAGAGGTATTGGCCGAGCAATAGTAAGAGAACTTGCAGCACGAAGCTGCTGTGGAGTTCTTTTTTCTGATGTGGCTTTTATATACAACAGCTGTGATGAATGTGCTGACGAAATTCAGAAAGAAGTTGGTACTTTAGATACAAAAATTTATGCATTTAAAGCCGATGCTTCATCTTTTGAAGATGCTCAAGCTACAATAGAAGAAGCGATTAAAGACCTGGGGGGAGTTGATATTTTAGTTAATAATGCAGGCATTACCCGAGATAATCTTCTATTACGGATGACTGAAAAAGAGTTTGATGATGTAATAGACATCAACTTAAAAAGTGTTTTTAATTACACCAAAGCAGTACTTAAACCAATGATTCAACAGAGATATGGACGTATAATTAATATTGCCTCTGTTGTTGGATTAATCGGTAACGCAGGCCAAGCAAACTATGCTGCATCCAAGGCAGGTGTAATAGGATTCACCAAATCTACGGCAAGAGAAGTAGCATCTCGTGGAATTACCGTTAATGCAGTTGCACCTGGTTTTATTGAAACTGATATGACTGCCAAATTAAACGAAAAACAACGTGAAGCATTAATAAACACTATTCCAATGAGTAGGCTTGGTACCCCAGAAGATGTTGCCAAAGTTGTTGGGTTTTTATCAAGTGATGAAGCTGCCTACATCACCGGGCAGGTTATTGCCGTTGATGGCGGCATGACAATGTGAAACAGAATTTCTTTAACTTAATCAATCAAAAAAGGAGTAAAAATGGACGTTGAAGCAAAAGTAAAAGAAATAATTATGGACAAATTAGGTGTTGAGGAATCACAGATAACACCTGAAGCATCTTTTACAAATGATTTAGGTGCAGATTCTTTAGATATAGTTGAACTTGTAATGGGTTTTGAAAGCTCATTCAACGTTTCAATCCCTGATGAAGATGCAGAGAAAATTACAACAGTTGGCGACGCTATAAAATATCTTAAAGAAAAATTAGGATAATTATTCATTTCAACTTTTCAATTTCTTCATTCTTTAGTTCTTGCAATGAAGGCTTAAAGTTGTTTTCTGTCTGATTATTAATCTATGGAAAAAAGACGTGTTGTTGTTACCGGCTTGGGTGTTTTAACCTCAATTGGAATTGGTGTTGCCGAGTTTTGGAAAGGGCTGCTCGAAGGTAAAAATGGTGTTGGATTAATAACCAGATTTGACACAACAAATTTTGACACAAAATTCGCTTTCGAAGTAAAAAATTTCAATCCCGACGACTATATCGACAAAAAAGCAGTCAAGAGGATGGATTTATTTACTCAATATGCCATGGCCACAGCCGGAATGGCCATAAAAGATTCGCAAATCAATCTCGATAAAATAAATAAAGAAAGATTTGGGGTAATCTATGGCAGCGGAATTGGAGGAATGACCACTCTCGAACAGCAGCATTGGGCTTACTTTGAATCGAAATCGCCAAGGAAGTTAAGCCCATTTTTTGTTACCATGATGATTTCAGATATTGCTGCTGGTCAAATCTCAATCCATTATGGATTAAAGGGACCAAACTACGCAACTACTTCGGCTTGTGCTACATCATCCCATGCCATAGCAGATGCCCATATGTTAATTCAAAGGGGAAGTGCGGATCTTATGCTTTGCGGCGGTTCCGAGGCATCAATCACAGAAATGTCAGTTGGTGGTTTTAACGCTATGCGTGCCTTATCAACATGGAATGATAGATACTTAGAAGCTTGTCGCCCGTTCGACAAAGATCGCAGTGGTTTTGTTATGGGTGAAGGCGCTGGTACTATCATACTTGAGGAATATCAACATGCCGTAAATAGAGGTGCAAAAATTTATGCAGAACTTGCCGGTATAGGATTAACAGCAGATGCTTACCACATCACTGCACCAGCTCCAAATGGCGAAGGTGCATATCGTTCGATGAAAGAGGCAATGAAGGATGCAGGAATTTCACCGGAAAATGTGGATTATATAAATGCTCACGGTACTTCTACACCTTATAATGATGTGAATGAAACTAATGCAATCAAATCTGCATTTGGAGAACACGCCTACAAATTAGTTATTAATTCTACAAAGTCGATGACCGGTCATTTGCTTGGAGCTGCTGGAGGTGTTGAAGCAGTTGCAACTGTACTAAGCTTGAATAATAATCTGATTCCTCCTACTATAAATCTTACAAATCCAGATCCTGAATGCGATTTGAATTACAGCGCAAATAAAGTAACCGAAAAAGAAATTAACTGTGCAATTAGCAATACATTCGGATTCGGCGGACACAATGCATCGCTGTTGTTTAAAAAAATAGAGGTTAAGTGAGCAAGTTACTCGGCTGGATTCTTGAAAAACTCAAACAGCGAGAGATTAAGAAGAAATCCGAATTAATTTCTCAAGTATTTAGTTCAAAAAAAATCGCAGAACTTGAAAAAATTATTGGCTGCACGATAAAAAATAAATCTTACTATATTCAAGCTTTAACCCACAGATCTTTTCTTGAACAAAATGATGATTATGATTTATCTAACGAACGGTTAGAATTTTTAGGTGATTCGGTACTAAGTCTTGCAGTTGCAGAATATTTATATGATGAGTTTCCTGACAAAGATGAAGGCTTTCTTACAAAAGTAAGAGCAAAACTTGTTAACAAAATGATACTTGCTGAAGCTGCTGAAAAGATCAAACTGGTACGTTTTATCCTCTTAAGTAATAATGTTAAGAACACATTCCTTCCTGGTGCAAAAACCATTCTATCTGATGCACTTGAAGCACTTATTGGTGCAATCTATCTCGATAGTGGACTTGAATCTGCAAAAAATTTTATTCAAGAAATTTTAATTGAGCCAAATACAAAAGCAGGATTGTACCTAATAGATGAAAATTTTAAAAGCCAGCTTTTGGAATATGCTCAGGCGAATCGGTTAGAAAATCCCTCTTATTATGTAGTTAGTGAAGAAGGTCCGCAGCATAATAGAATTTTTACTATTAAGGTTAAGATTGGTGATCAAGAGTTTGGAGTAGGAACCGGTAAAAGCAAAAAAAGTGCTGAACAAAATGCGGCTCATTCAGCTTTAGTTAAAATTGCCTCAAATAATAACTAATTTTTTATTCTAAAAACCCACCCAGTATTTTTCGAAACCAAACTACTTTTTTCTAAAATCTTTTGTAACTGCATTTGCAAGGAAATGAGTAAATTTCCTACATAAGTTTCGATTATTTTTAACTATAAATAAAATTTTGGAAAATTTATGCAGCATCCAGATAAATTTGTAAACAGACATATTGGACCTCGAAAAGATGAAATAGAAGAAATGCTTAAAGTAATTGGAGTTGAATCTATTGACGAATTGATAAATCAAACTATTCCTCAGAGCATTCGTTCTTCAAAAAAAATGGAACTAAGTGCTCCACTAAGCGAATATCAATTCCTTGATCATCTAAAAACATTAGCTCGAAAAAATAAAGTATTTAAGTCCTACATTGGTCTTGGTTATCATCCTACACATACACCGGCAGTTATTCAAAGAAACGTATTCGAAAATCCGGGTTGGTACACACAATATACGCCGTATCAAGCTGAAATTGCTCAAGGTAGATTGGAAGCTTTAATGAATTTTCAAACGACAATTATAGATTTGACAGGGCTTCCAATTGCCAATGCTTCTCTCCTAGATGAAGGAACAGCTGCAGCCGAGGCAATGATTATGCTATACTCAACAAATAAAAATAAATCGGCTAATATTTTCTTTGTCTCGCAAGAATGTTTTCCCCAAACAATAGATGTACTGCGAACACGTTCAAAACCTTTAGGAATAGAGTTATTAGTTGGAAATCATAACGAAATTATATTGAATGACAAAATCTTTGGGATATTGGTTCAATACCCTGCTTGTGATGGAGAGATTTATGATTATAGAAAATTATTTCAAAAAGCCGACGAATTGGGAATTAAAAAAGTAGTTGCAGCGGACCTGCTCAGCTTAACTCTCTTAACACCGCCAGGCGAATTTGGTGCTGATGTAGCGGTTGGAACAACTCAGCGTTTTGGAATTCCCATGGGTTTTGGAGGACCACATGCGGCTTATTTTTCAACCAAAGATGAATTCAAAAGGAATATCCCCGGAAGAATTATTGGTGCATCAATAGATTCTCATGGCAATTTAGCTTACCGCATGGCTTTGCAAACACGCGAACAACATATAAGGAGAGAAAAAGCAACAAGTAATATTTGTACTGCGCAGGTTTTACTTGCTGTTATGGCTGGTATGTATGCAGTTTATCATGGTCCTAATGGTTTGCGTCAGATTGCTGAACGTATTCATTACTTTACCCAAGTTTTAAATCAGGCATTAATAATACTTGGGTATAAACAAGTAAATGAAAACTTTTTTGATACGTTAAAAGTAACTTTTAGTAAAAGTGATAAACATTATATTGAAGTAATTAGGAATGCATCAGAAAAAAAATGTATAAACCTTAGATATATCTCAGATAATGAAATAACAATTTCTTTAAACGAAAAAACAGATATTGATGATTTGATTGAACTCATTAATATTTTTGAAGTTGCGGCTGGAAAAAAAATCGAAACTGATGAGTTCAAAAAGTTATTAAGTCCTACAGAAAAAAACTTTCCGCAAAATTTTATTAGAAGTAGTGAGTATTTAAGACATCCAGTTTTTAATTCTTATCATTCTGAAACTGAAATGATGAGATACATTAAAAGTCTGGAAGCAAAAGATTTATCATTAGTTCATTCAATGATTTCTCTTGGCTCATGTACTATGAAGTTAAATTCAGCAGCTGAGATGTTTGGAGTCAGCTGGCCCGAATTTTCAAACATACATCCATTTTCGCCATTGGAACAAGCAGAAGGGTATTTGGAATTATTTAAAGAACTCGAGAAGGATTTATGTGAAATAACAGGGTTCTCTGCAATTTCACTGCAGCCAAATTCTGGTGCACAAGGAGAATATGCTGGTTTAATGGTAATACGGGCATTTCATGAGAGTAGAGGCGAAAGTCAGCGAAATGTTATATTAATTCCCTCATCAGCTCATGGTACAAATCCTGCCAGTGCAGTAATGGCTGGTATGAAAGTAGTTGTGGTTAATTCCACCGCAGCAGGTAATGTGGATGTTGAGGACTTAAAGAAAAAGATTGAACTAAACAAGCAAAATCTTGCAGGCCTGATGATAACCTATCCTTCAACTCATGGAGTATTTGAAGAGGCTATAACTGAGATTTGTAAGCTTATACACGAAAATGGGGGATTGGTTTATATGGATGGAGCAAACATGAATGCCCAGGTTGGTTTAACAAGTCCGGCAATTATTGGTGCAGATGTATGTCATTTAAATCTTCACAAAACTTTTTCCATACCTCATGGCGGTGGCGGACCGGGCGTTGGACCAATTGCCGTTACTAAAGAACTAGCTCCATTTTTACCAGGTCATTCAATTGTTAATTTGCCTCATCAAAATAGATTAAGTGCTGTGTCATCAGCACCTTGGGGAAGTGCAAGTGTCCTTATCATTTCATATGCTTATTTGAAATTGATGGGGGCTGATGGACTTACAAAAGCTACTGAGATAGCAATATTGAATGCCAATTATATTAAAGCACGTCTTGAAAAAATCTTCCCTGTTCTCTACTCGGGTGAAAAGGGGAGAGTGGCTCATGAACTAATTTTTGATACTAGGGTCTTTAAAGAGTCAGCAAATATTGAAGTTGAAGACATAGCTAAAAGACTGATGGATTATGGTTATCATGCACCAACTGTTTCATTTCCTGTTGCTGGAACTCTCATGGTTGAACCTACAGAGAGTGAATCAAAAACTGAACTTGATAATTTCTGCGACACCATGCTGTTAATTGCAGAGGAGATAAAGGAAGTGGAAAGTGGAATTGCTGATCCAAAAGATAATGTACTAAAGAATAGTCCACACACAATTGGTTGTATATCATCCAACGAATGGATTCATTCTTACTCGCGTGAAAAAGCAGCATTTCCTGTAAAGCGGTTAAAAAGTAAGAAATTCTGGCCAAGTGTTGGACGCGTGAATAATGCATATGGCGACAGGAATTTGGTTTGCAGTTGTAACCCTATTTCTGATTATATTGAATCGATCGAGAAATAGCTCTATCCTTAATTTTCGAAGCAGCGTTTAGTTGACATCTCAACTATTCACCTTCAAACAAAAACAGAAAAAATTAATATTTTTTGGTAATGAAAAATTTTTACGTATAGTTTGAAAAAGCAAATTCTTTACATATCAGTATTCTTTATTTTAATATCTCAGTTAACTTTATCCCAAGTTGATTCTCTGGGTATCTTATCAGATTTGCGGAACTATATTGTGGATACAATATTGGTACAAGGTAACAAAATAACTGAGGAAGATATCATTTTAAGAGAGCTTACTTTTGGTCATAACGATACAGTAACACAAAAAATCCTTAATTATAATGAGGAAAGAATATATAGCTTAGGTTTATTTACAAAAGTTGATTTATCTCTATATCCGTTTAATGAAAAATATATATTGATTATTGATGTTGAAGAGAGCTGGTATATTTATCCTATTCCTGTTGCAAGTTTGAGGGATAATGATTGGGATAAATTGTCTTATGGTTTTTATCTGGTGGTTAAGAATTTCCGTGGAAGAAACGAAACCATTATTACAAGAATCGAACTTGGTTATGATCCTGCATTTAATGTATCATATTACAAACCCAATGTTGTACCAGGCAGTGACTTTTTTTGGGGTGCGGAAGTATTGTACACAAATATTACAAATAAAAGTAATGCTGCCTTTAACCTTTATGGCACCGATTTCAGCCAAAAATATATTATTGGCAGCCTCGAAGTAGGAAAACGATTTGGTTCTTATCAGAGATTAAGTACTAAATTAAAGTACAATTACGTTGAGTCCCCAAAATACTTTCCTCTTATTAATGCATCAACTGGAAGAGTTGATCGATATCCGTCAATCGTGTTTGGTTATTCTTATGACACAAGAGATCTGGCTCAATTTCCAAGAGAAGGGGTTTTCGGAAGTGCGTATCTAGAATTGAAGGGTTTAGGTTTGGAGGATATTAGCTATCAAGTTTTTGGCCTCGATTATCGTGAATACAGAAAAGTTGTTAGCGATCTAACAGCTAAATGGAGGTTTTCTGCAAGATTTACTTCCGGCAAAACGATACCATATTATGATTTTTCTCGAATCGGTTATGATGAAAAAATCAGAGGAAATTATAACAAAACCTTGGAAGGGAATAATTATTACGTTGGCTCAATAGAATTGTTTTATCCTTTAATTAAGGACTTTAATATCTCATTCGATTTTATTCCCATTGTTCCAAAAGAACTTTTATCATACAGAGTTGCACTGTTTTTAGAATTGTTTGGTGATACTGGTGCTGCAAAGCTTTTAGGCAATCCGTTGAAATTTAATGATTTTAGAAGTGGTTATGGCATAGGGGTGAATCTTTTGGTGCTGCCATACAACATTTTAAGATTTGAACTTGCATTTGATGAATATCAAAATTCGGAGTTTATTTTAGGGCTTGGTATTTCTTTTTAGCATGAAAAAATTTTAATAAATGGATCAATATCTTTTAGCCGATACAGAACTCTACTACTCAACATCGATTGATTTGAAATCTCAAATGATAATAGTTAAAGGAGATGAATCAAACCACATTTTGAATGTAATGAGACATCGGATTGGCGATGAAATTTTGATTACTAATGGTGCAGGCAAAATATTCAGCTGTGTTATAGAAAATATCAGCCAAGAAAATGTAATATCAAGAATCCAAAGGGAAAGCTCTTACACTGAAAAATTTCCAAATATAACTTTCTGTATTCCTAAACTTCGGAGCAGTGACCGATTTGAATTTGCGATTGAAAAGTGTACAGAACTTGGAATTACGAACTTTATTTTTTTCCAAGCAGAAAGAGCAATTTCAAAGAGTTTTAATCAAAAAAGGATTGAAAAAATTCTTGTTTCAGCAATGAAACAGTCTCTGCAAAGCTGGTGTCCCCGAGTAAGATATAATGATTCAATTACGGAAATTAGTTTGTTGCCAGGCGAGAAAATAATTTTTGATCAATTGGCAGCTCATAATTTTGATAGCAGAAATATAAAACCAGAAATTAACTATTTCTTTTATTTTGGCCCGGAAGGCGGATTTACTCATGCTGAACTAACAATACTCAGCGAATCAACAAAATATAAACTCGCAGAAAATAGGCTCAGAAGTGAAACAGCGATTATTAAAGCAGCTTCACTTCTTATCTAAATAAATTAATATTTATAGATGAATTATCTTCTGAAAATTATTTTTCCATCAAATACTGTTATATCAACCTTAACATCTTTGATCTTTACCGGGTCAATTGTTAAAATATCTTCGTTAAGAACCACTAAGTCTGCAAACTTTCCAACTTCAATACTTCCTTTAACATTTTCTTCGAATGCAGCGTAAGCATTGTTAATGGTATAAGCTTTAATTGCCTCTTCAACAGAAATTTTTTGTTCGGGAATCCAGCCATTTGGATTTTTATCATCAAGAGTTCTTCTGGTAACTGCAGCATAAATGCCTAATAGCGGGTTGATTGGAGCAACGGTCCAATCACTTCCAAAGCACAGCATAACTTTATTATCAATAAATGATCTGAACGGATAAGTGTATTTTATTCTTTCTTCTCCAATTCTTTTTTCTGCCCATACACCATCATCAATACAATGATATGGCTGAACCGAAGCAATTACTCCAAGCTCTGCAAATCGAGGAATGTCTTCAAAGCGAACATGCTGTGCATGTTCAATTCTAAACCGTCTATCCCATCTAGGATTTTTGCTGATAATTTCTTGATAAAGATTTAGCATGTAGTTATTAGCTTTGTCACCGATTGCATGAACAGAAAGCTGCAGCCCATTTTTATCTGCATCTATCGACCACTCACGCAAACTTCCATCAGTAACGATATCCATCGCTAAACCGGAAGTCGTTGTATCTTGGAAATAAGGTTCAAAAAACCATGCTGTGCTTGAGCCCAGCGAACCATCGGCAAATGCTTTTAATGATCCCAACTTCAATTTATCGCTGCCGGAACCGACTTTAATTTTATCCTTGACTAATTTTTTGTAATCTGCAATTGGCATTCTTGTATAGATTCTGCATGTTAATTTTCCTTCCTTTTCTAAGCGCTTGTAAACGCCTAAATCTTGAGAGTACGTAATGTCCTGTACACTTGTTACTCCAAGTTCTCTGGCATAATTGAGAGCAGTTAATGCAGCTTTATAAGTGGCTTCTTTAGTAGCGGGTGGAATAATAGAATAAATTAGACCCATTGCATTGTCTTTTAGAATTCCAGTTGGCTCACCAGTCTTTGGATCCTTTACTATTAGGCCGCCTTCAGGACTCGGAGTGTCTTTTGTAATTTTGGCTAGCTTTAGAGCAAGAGAATTTGCAAGCGCCATGTGACCGTCAAATCTATCTACAAATACGGGAGTATTTTTTGTGAATTCATCTATCATTTCTTTTGTCGGAAGATCTTTAACTTCCCATGCTTCATGATCCCAATTTCCGCCGGTAATCCAGTTCCCTTTATTTTTCTCTGCGTATTTTTTTAGAATTTCTTTGAACTCAGCAGTTGATTTAGCTGGTCGTAAATCAATTCCTTGCAAATAAAATCCGCCGCTTGTGAAATGGACATGATCATCTATAAACCCCGGCAGCATCAGTTTACCATTAAGGTCAATAATTTCTGCAGAGGCATCAATCAGTTTTTTAACTTCCTCAGTTGTACCAACAAATTTTATTTTATTTCCTTCAATCAAAATTGCTTCGGCTAATGGCTGTTTATCATTTACAGTATAAACCTTCCCGTTTATGAAAGCTTTTTTGTTTGAAGGAGGGTTTGAAATCATTGTGAATGCAAATAATATCATAAGTGATAAAATGAATATGTACCGCATTTAGACTCCACAATTATTTATTTACCAGTTTATTATTAACAGATTTTTATGCTCAGCACTTTGAGACAAATCAATTCAAAACAAAAATTAGAAATTTGCTTGTGGGCATTAACAAATAATTTAAAATATTCACTAAAGAATTTTTAATTACCTTCTTTGAAGCGGATATAAGTAACCTGATTAAATTAAAAATGCAACTTATTTAAAATTAAAAAGTATTCGTCTATTTGTTCTTTTGTAGATAAACTTCAAAATAAACGTCTCTCTTCAACAAATTACCTAAAACTTCGATAGGAAATAGAAAAATTAAACTTATCCAAAAGCCTTTTTTGAAAAAAGGGTAACTTAAAAAATCTAATTTTCTTCCAAAATTCCTGAAAAAAACTATTTTCAGACCAGTTTTGTTGATTAAAAAATTTAATGATTCCTTGTTAAAGCCAACCACATGGTACGGAGAATCAAATGGCTTTAATTTTTCTGAGATTCCAGATCTATATATGAGAGTAAATATCAATTTACGAATAAAATTGAATAGGCTATCTTCATTGGGAACACCAATATACAATATACCCCCAACCTTTAGAAGCTTTTTTATTTTAAGTAGATAATCGAATGGATTAAGAACATGCTCAATAACGGAATCACAATAAATGAAATCAAAAGAATTCTCCTGTATTTCCTGCTCAAGAAAGTTAGTCTTCAGAAATTTAATTTCTATGGATTTTGCTTCCTCAATTCGATTATCAACTATATCTATGCCCATAACCTTCCACCCTCTCCTGTAACCCTCGATTAATGCTTTTCCTTCACCGGTTCCAATATCTAAGAAGGCTATTTCTTTTGAATTCGTAAAGTATTTTTGAGCATTATCAAATCGGGTTTTTAATTCAGTGGTTCTTTTCTTGAGTAGCCATTGAGACTGCTGGGAAAAATATTCAGTATTGTACAGCGATTCCCATTCCATTTTAGTAAAATTTATTCTTGGATGTACAAAATAAGTATGACAATTTATACATTCCACAATTTTATATTCTTCAGTGATAATCTGTTGAGCAATCACATTAGGTTTTGGATTTCCAAGTATTTTAAACTCTTTTTCACAACACACAGGACAATAATTCATAATTCTAAATCTTAATAAATTACAATGATAAAGAAGTTGTTAAGAATCAATAATCATTTTGTATATAATCTACATATTCAAAATCCGAATATTGAGAATTATCAAATAAGGTAGGAACGCTATAATAACCTAATCCATATCGTTGAATCGAAGGATTTACATATTTATATGCATTAATTGCGTTAATTCTAGTGTTTTTATCTATTGATGCAACTGGTTTGTACCAACTGGGATTTCGGTCACAGTTCCCTGAATTCCAGTAATATATGTATACACGATATAATCGAATATCCGAGATGTTTCCAGAATTGTATAATTCATGTATTGCGGTAGTAGCTGCCTGATGAGTTAACATTTTTGAGCATGCTGTATCATATGAATCACAATTCCCACTAACGGTTTTATGTGAAGCATTTGGAAAGATATTATCAAAATAATTTATTGTACCTTTAAATTGATTTTTCATTAATGTAAAATTAGAAGATTCAATAAAACCATCACCCTCATTTGCAATTTAGACTCTATGTACTCCAAGCGCTTGACATGCAGCTATAAATTCATTATTTCGTGCATCAATGACATTTTACATAGTAGCGTTTGGATTATAATTCTGACGAATGTAATCTAACATACTATCGTTTGCTCCATTAGTCAATAATACCACATATACTGCCCGTCCAGCCCTAACATGGTCTGCAATTTACGCTCCCATTGAGAGTGTTTCATCATCTTGGTGTGGGGAATAAAATATTACTGGCCAAGAAGGACTTGGTTGATTTTGTGACTGCCAAACTATAATGGGATAATTTGGATCATTATAACTTAGATTTGTACCGATTGGAAGAAATAGGAACGTTAACAATAGCGTTAAAGAAAGCAGATGTTTCATTTTGTTCTCCTCTGATAAATGGTTTAATTAATTTTATTTACGTTTTATAGATATTAAAAGGTTAAACGACGTTTGTATCGCCGGGTGAAATCAATTGTACCTTATTGCATGAAACCTTAAAAGATTTTTTTTCCCGATGTTTTTTTTTAGTTTCTAAATGTAAATCTAACAAAAAAATATAAAAACGAACAATGGTCAAATAGAAGGAATGAATTAATATGACGCTTGATGTTCTTGTTTTTGCAGCTCACCCGGATGATGCTGAACTTTCAATGGGAGGCACAATTGCCAAATTAACTAAAGATGGTTTCAAAGTCGGCATTGTAGATTTAACAAAAGCTGAATTGAGTACACGTGGTGATGTCTCAACCCGTAAAAAAGAAGCTGCAATGGCTGATAAGGTATTAAAAACCTCAATTAGAATGAATCTTGGTATACCTGATGGGGATATAAAACGATCAAAAGAGAATTTACTTAAAGTTATTCAGCAGATAAGAGAGTATAAACCTAAAATAATTTTTGCTCCATACAGCAGTGATCGTCATCCGGATCATCAGGATGCAAGTGCATTAATTAAACACGCAATGTTTTCTTCAGGCTTAATTAAAATAAAAACATTCAAGAAGAAGAAAGCGCAGGATCCATATCGTCCGAAAAAACTATTTTATTACATGCAGACCTATGTATTTAATCCCACTTTTATCGTAGATGTCACTGAATCCTTTGAACAAAAAATGGAAGCGGTAAAAGCATATTATTCACAATTCTATGATCCCAAAAGCAGGAAACCGGAGACGTTTATCAGCAAACCCCAGTTTATAAATTATGTAGTTTCAAGAGCACAGTTTTATGGTTTCCAAATTGGTAAACTTTATGGCGAACCATTTTACTGCGAAGAAAAAATTGAATACGATTTAAAATTATTATTGTAGAAAATTACCTCATGATAATTCCGAAAAAGAAACGCAATAGGCGGAACGACCAGGAGGTCGTTCCCTACATTTAAAAACCATCCTCTAAAATTTCTTTTTCTGTAACATCACCATATTTTTTCACAATATTTCTGATCTCGGAAGCTTTACCGATGATAGCAAATTGCAAATTATCTTTGGGAAAATATTTTTTCACGATTTCGTTTGCTTTAGTTACTGTAAGTTTGTCAACGGTATCCTCAAAATTATTTATGTACCTTTCGTCAAATCCATAAAACTTCATTGATGTGAGTAAATCTGCAAGAGCTCCTGCCGTTTCGTAATCTGGAGGGAATTGACCTTTAATATAATTTTTGGCTGACTTTAAGACTTTGTCTGTTATTCCAGTTGTATGCAAGCGGTTAAGAACCTGAAGTGCTAAATCAATTGCTCTTTCGGTATTCTGTGTTCCCGTAAATGTTGAGATGAAAAAAGTTCCTAGATTTTTAAAGGGCATGAATGCACTTCTAGCTCCATACGTCAATCCTGAATTGATCCTAAGTTCTTCATTTAACCAAGATGTAAAACGATCACCTAAAATTGTATTTATAACTTGGATTTCAGTGAAATCTGGATTATCTCGGCTAACACCTTTCCCTCCAATTAGAAATGTAGTTTCCTTTGCGTCATTTTTATTTACAAGCAGAACTCGACTTTTGTTAAAATCTAAAGTAGGGATTAATATTGAACTAGATATTTCATCTTCTTCGGTTTTCCATGATTGAAATAATTCGGTGATTATCTTTTTCATTTCAGAGGAATTAAAATCACCCACCAATGCAATTGCTGAGTTTGCAGGCTTGAAGAATGATTGATAAAAATGTTCTAAATCACCAGAACTTATATCACTAACAGTATTTTTTAATCCTAAAACTGGATTCCCGAATTCATTATCAGCAAATAAAAATTTATTGAAATAAGATCTTATTACTTGTCTTGGGCTTTCTTTAGCCTGATCCAATTCGACAAGTAATCTTTGTTTTCTTTTTTGAACTTCATCATCAGGAAAGGTAGGATTCAAAATAATATCTTGTAAAATAGGCAGTAATTTTTCCTGATCTTGTTTGGCAAATGATGCATTTAATTTTATAAACTCTGAATATGCAGATGTTGATATGTTTGCACCGTAAAATTCAAATGTTTCTTCAATTTGTTTCTTACTGTAATTTTCAGTTCCGTATAGCAATGACTCAGAAGTGAGAAAGGCTAAACCATTTTTAGCTCCGTCCTGAATAGCACCGCAAGGAATTAAAGCAGAAAGATAAATCAGCGGAACTTCATGCTGCTCCATTAGGTACACTGTTAAACCATTGTCTAAAATTACTTTGTCAAAGACGGGGAGTTTAAATTTCCCAGCAAAGGATATTGCAGTTAATAATATGCAAAGAATAAAAGTGTCTCTAACAATTCTCATTTTACTTCTCCTTCCGCTTTAAGTATTCCGACAGTTCTATTTGATTTTTGAAAATACTTTTTTGCCACATTTTTTATATCGTCAATTGTCACTCGCTGGTAATCAGCAGGAGCATCGTAGAGTTTTTTATAATCTCCAAAGAATAACTGGTATGTGCCAATTTGATTTGCTTTGCCGTTTATTGTTTCCATAGTATGATAAAATTCCATCAATTTCTGGTTTTTAACTTTTTGCAGCTCATTTTCACTTATGCCTTCTGTTGCGATTTTATTTATCTCATCATAAATAGCTTCTTCAATTTGTTCCGTGGTTACATTTTCATTACAAATTGAATAAATCATAAAAACAAAAGGATCAAAATACTGACCATAGTCAGTCCACACTTCAGTAGCTAGTTGATTTTCATCAACAAGTCTAGAATAAAGACGGGACGTATTTCCAGATGATAGAATAGAACTTAAGAGACTTAATGCATAATAATCAGGCGAACTGGCTTCTGGTGTATGATAAACAGCAATAACATGAGGAGTAGAAACTTCTTTTTTCACCAGCAGTCTTTTTTCTCCGAGCTGCTCCGGTTCAACAGTATGAACTTTTCTCGGAGTGTTTCCCTTTGGAATTGGTTCGAAATATTTCTTACTCAATTTCTTCACTTCGTCAAGAGAAACATCACCAGTAATAACAACTACGCAGTTGTTAGGTGCATAGTAAGTTTTGAAGTAATTCTGTAAATCTTGCTTGGTCCAATTTTTAATATCAGATTCCCACCCGATTACAGGCCAGTTGTAAGGATGTGCATTAAAAGCTGCTGCCAAAACTTCCTGTATTAAAAAAGCTTCATTACTATTTTCCAATGAAGTGCTTCGCTCGGATAGTATTACACCTCGTTCGCTTTCAATCATTTTGTCATCAAAATTCAGATGAGCAATCCGATCGGCTTCGAGATCAAATATTAATTCCAATGCACTTCTAGGGAACCAATTTGAATAAACGGTAACATCGTTGGATGTATAGGCATTATTTGCTCCGCCATTTGCTTCCATAGTAACATCAAATTGCTTAGGTCCATATTTTTTTGCTCCGTTGAACATCATATGTTCAAAGAAGTGTGAAATACCGGTTATTCCGGGGTATTCATTTCGTGAACCAACTTTGTAAAATAAATACATGGCAACATTTGGAATAGAATGATCTTCAAGTACAATTATTTGCATCCCGTTTTTTAACGAAAAGGTTTTAACATTTTCCGTTTTATTTTGTGCAGGAAGGGAGGCGAGCAATAAGAAAAAGGTTAGTAGATATTTCATTCGAACTGCTTTCATTTTAATTCAACATGTACAAACATAAAAAGTTAGTTCCAATTTTCGAATAGAGAAAAGAATATCCCGATTATATTTTGAGTGGCATTTAGTTAAGTTTATATTCAAAATGTTGAGGATCTTATGAAGCAAAGAACACTTCGTACTAACTTTCTAATTATTGGATGTTTTTTTATAACGTTTCATTCCCACTCAGCGGCTCAGTCATTCATTATAAAGGATGTCCCTCAAAAAAATATATCGGTCGATTTTAGATTTATACATCCATTCTACCAGTCTCCGAATAAATTGAACGCGTTATCAGGAACCTACGATTTAAACTTAAGTATACCTGTTGGAGGCAAATGGAATATAAATACTCTTGTTCCGGTAGTTGTTTACAAGAACAAAATAGAAGAGCAATTTTACTCTTATAACTATAGTTATACATATGACAAAACTGCATTAGGGAATATTTATTTGGGATTACAAACAATCGATTCTACATCCTCTAACGTAGGACGGAATTTCTCGTTTGGCGTATTTTTACCGACATCAAGTAAAACAGAATCTTACAATGCTAGTTTCTTTGGACTTTTAACCAACTACTATGATCTGCAAAAATATCTGGCAGAAACAATTACTTTATATTCAAATATCGCCTTCAGATGGTATTTAGAAAACAGAATAAGGTTTGGGTTAGATGTTGGTCCTCAGTACTTAATTAATATTAGTGAGAGAGGAGGCGGAGGCAATGATTTTTTCCTACATTATGGACTTTCAGCTGGTGTAGATATTAATGACTTCATAATTAAGTCAGAATTTACAGGAATCCTAATATTAACTGGGGATCCAGAGAATTTTACAGACAGATTTTTAAATTTTTTATCAATCGGCTTAAGCTATACTAACTGTATCGTTAAACCTTCAATATTCTATCAGTTTAATCTTCACGAGATGTATGAAAACTTGTCTTCTGGTAGCTTGGGAGTGAAATTGAGCTTTATTCTCGATTAAATGATTATATACGCGGGTGTTAAAAAGAATGTTTATGACTATTTCATGACCAATCTCAGTGATAATTGAAATCCTTTCCAGGCAATTTTACAGAGAGTGTCTAAATATTTGTTTCTTAAATTTGTCCGAAAGTAAGTTCATTCAAACTATAAATTTGATTTTCATCTAATGTTTGTTCGCTTCTTAAGATCGGATTTACAATTCCCTTTATTTTTGATTATTAAAAAATACTAGAATAGAATCTGCATTTAAGCGGGCATTAAACCAGTTATTGATTTTTAACTTATCAGAATTTCTTAGTGGCTTACTAGAGGTTAAGCTTACTATAGATACCTTTGTTATGCTTTTATTCCTTTCATCAAAAATATTTGTTTCCGAATAAGCACATGAATTTATTTGTGAATACAATGCACTAATTTCGGATAATAATTGCTTCCCAAATTTTCCGCCGTTGTTAAGACTATCTTGTTTCTGCTGTAATTCAATAACTAGCTGTGAGAGTCGATTAATTTCACCTTTTAATTTTTCTTTTTCAGTTAATTCAGCCTTTACATCTAGAATTGATAACCCTTGTTGAATATTTATTTTAACATCATCTAAATAAAAATCTTTTGCTTTATCACTAATAATTGATTTTTGATCATCAGTAAGATCACTGCCTCCAAAAACAAGAGTTAGTTTTTTTTCTTCTGCATTGATATTAAAACTCAAGAGATAATTGTTTTGAAACAATCTTATACTTTCTCTGAATCTATTCGCATTTTTAATAAATTTTTCCTTATCAACTAAGCTGTATCCGAAATAGACGCTGGGTACAATAGTCAACAATATAATGACGGTTATCCAGGTATTTACTTTCTTTTTTTGTTTAGAATCGATAAGAGTTCGAATTGGGAATTTTAGTATTTGAGAGATGATTACTGATGAAAAGGCAATAAACACTGTATTAATTGTGAATAAGTAAATAGCTCCGAAAAAGAAATTCAACTTTCCAGTCGCTAAACCATACCCCGCCGTACAAAGTGGAGGCATTAACGCTGTTGCAATTGCCACACCCGGAATTACATTTCCTTTTTGTTTGCTGCTAATTGCAAGGATGCCAGCTAATCCGCCGAATAATGCGATTAGAACATCATAAATTGTTGGACTTGTTCTTGCAAGTAGTTCCGAATGTTCTGTAGAAATTGGACTAACATAAAAATAGGCTGTAGATGCTAATAAACTTGCGATAACTGCAAATGAAAAATTTTTAACTGAAACCCCGAGTAGATGAAAATTATAAGTTGCAATGCTGTAACCCATTCCATTAATAGGGCCCATTAATGGCGAAATAAGCATTGCTCCGATTATCACAGCTGTTGAATTCATATTTAATCCTACAGAAGCAACAACTATTGCAAAAACCAAAATCCATAGGTTCGTTCCCTTGAAAACAACGTCTTTCTCGATTGAGGAATGTATTTTGTCAAAATCTTCAATTTCGCTTTCAAGATTAAGATAATGCAAAATCTTAAGAAAGATATTATTCACTTCATCCCTTTCGATTTTAATTGTATTAAAATAACCAAATAATTTTAAGTAAAGTCTAGGTAAAAAGGAAAAGCCAAAACTCAATTTTTAAGTTAAAAAAGTAATTTACCAAAATGCTACATACACAATTTTTCCATATTATCTTCTAATCTGTCTCACTCTATTGGCAAGTATTTTGTGTACTTGACTTCAACTATATCCATGAGGATATTGTACATTAGAAAATAATAAAATATGAATTTTGATTAACTAGATTAAATTTGAAGGTGACGGAATGAGAAGAATGATTGTTTTTGTTTGTTTATTTACAGGATGGATTAATCTGTCTTTTTCTCAGGAAAACCAATATCCGAATGTTAATTTACCTCTTTCAATTGTTGAAGGAATTCCAAGTGGTTGGATACTGACAGGGAGTAATCCTCGTGATTATGAGGTTAAACAAGACAATATCGAACCTTACTCAGGTTATTTCTCAACCTCCCTTAGTTCTGTTGTTAATCGACCGCAAGGTTATGTTACTTTAATGCAAACTATAAAGGCGGATAAATACAAAGGTGAAAGGATTAGTTTCTCTGGTTATGTAAAAGCAAAACTAGTTTCTGATTGGGCTGCTTTGTGGATGCGGGTTGATGATGTGTTAGGAAGGCCGCTCTGTTTGGACAATATGAGCAACAGGCCAATAGTTGGTACATCAGATTGGGTGAAATATGAAGTGGTACTCGAGGTGCCAACTAATGGCAGCGAAATTTCGTTTGGTGTTTTGCTAGATGGCAAAGGACAAATATGGTTTGACGAATTCCAACTTAAAGTCGTTGGGCCTGAAATTCCAATTACTGATCAACTTAAGTATAAATTTGAACAGCTCGAACCTTACAATTTGGATTTTGAACATTAGTATTTCTCTATAAACTATTTATCAAATAATCTTGAGGGTGCAGAAATGAAGAAACAAATTTTACTAATTCTTATTGGTAATAGAAAAGAATCCGCAGTGACAGTACAAAAGATTTTAACAGGCTGGGGATGTCTTATAAAAACTCGTTTAGGTATTCATGATGGAGTACTAGAAGAATGTTCGGACAGCGGATTGTTAATCCTTGAAATTGTTGGAGAAGAGAAAAAATACAAGGAAATGGCTAGGAAATTGAATTTGGTTAAAGGCGTTTCGACAAAGTTTGTAAAACTTAAAATTTAGTTAGTCTCCAGTACAATTTATTTTTGCAATATTACTTTTTGAAAAGCAGATTAACCCAAACTGGATTTAATAAATCTCTGTCATCAATATTGTAAATGGCAATTGCATCCAGGACAGGAAGTTGCTTTTTAAGGCCTGATTCAGTCATATAATCCTCTAAACCTTTCAATCTGCCAAAAACTCTTATGCCTGAAGCAGTTGAAATGATTTGAACATTCTCACCAATTCTGGTTTGCTTCGGCAGAGGATGATCTAGGTAAACTAAGTAATCGGCTGGATGTCCATTATTACTTCCAGAGACTATGAATTTCCTTTCTTTATCCTTAAAGAATTTTTGTTCAAGGTATACTCCGCGTGTTGAAATAATTTTACCAAGGTATTTGTTTAGCTCCGAATAGATGTTAATATTATCCACATCGTAAGAAGCGCCGTGTATAGCTTGTTTGAGGTTTGATTCTTTCCGATTATTTGACCCGGTTGAATTTATATCTGAATTTTCCTCGATCATCGCAGAGCATGACAAAAGTAAGTCTGAAATAACACAAATAAATAATAATCTGGACACTTGAGTCAATCTTTTAGTGAGCATAGATTTTATTAAGAGCAAATTTTGATATTTCGTTTTTAGCTTATAACCGATCATGCTTTAGATTCATACCTGTCCAAAAATGGTTTAATTAAATCAATTGGAATTGGAAAGATCGTGGTTGAATTCTTTTCAGATGCCACTTCGGTTAAAGTTTGAAGATATCTTAGCTGCAGCGCCTGCGGTTGTTTGCTCATAATTTCAGCAGCATCGGCTAACTTTTGGCTAGCTTGCAACTCACCTTCGGCGTGAATTACTTTTGCTCGTCTTTCTCTTTCGGCTTCTGCTTGTTTTGCCATTGCTCGCTGCATTTCTGGCGGAAGATCAACATGTTTTACTTCAACATTAGAAACTTTTATTCCCCACGGTTCAGTTTGATTATCAATAATTTTTTGCAGTTCGTGATTGATTTTTTCTCTTTCAGCGAGCAGTTCATCAAGATGTGATTGGCCCAGAATGCTTCTTAATGTTGTTTGTGATAATTGCGATGTTGCCAAAAGATAATCTTCAACTTCAACAATAGCTTTCTCGGCATGAATCACTCTGAAATAAACCACAGCATTAACTTTTAATGACACATTGTCCTTTGTAATTATATCTTGCGGCGGAACATCCATTACAATTGTTCGTAAACTTACTTTGACCATTCTATCAACAAGCGGAATCAACAAAATTAAACCAGGACCCTTTGTTGCAATTAATCTACCGAGGCGAAAAATTACACCTCTCTCATATTCCCTTAATATTTTTACAGAATTTGAAATAATAAACATCAAAAAGAGCACTATTACTGCAATAAATGTTGCAAAGAATTGCATAGCTTACTCCATTATTTAAATAATTTAATTGATACGCTTTTTTACGATCAACTTTAGATTTTGAATTTCAACGACTTCAATTAAACTTTTCTCTTCAATTTTACCCTCAATACTTTCAGCTTTCCATATCTCACCATGAACGCGAACTTCACCTGAGGGATCTAAATTAGTAATGGCTTCACCCACTGATTTTATTAGTCCTTGAGTGCCAGTAATCGGTTTTTGCCTTTGGGCTTTTAATCCAAGTGTAATTGCAAAAGCAAAAAACACAACTGTAAGAATCACAAACAGTGCAATTACTTCCCAAGAAATCTTTACTACTTCAAGTCCTGATTCAACATTGATAAGCATAATTGATCCGATAATCAAAGAGATCACTCCGCCGATAGATAATATTCCATGACTTACTACTTTAATTTCAAGAACGAATAAAATTATTGCAAAAACTATTAATGCTAATCCAGCATAATTAATTGGAAGAGTGTGCATCGAGTAAAATGCAAGTATTATACAAATGCCCCCAATCACGCCCGGGAAAATCACTCCAGGATTAAATATCTCGAACAACAATCCGTACAATCCAATCATGAATAAAATGTATGCGATGTTCGGATCGCTGAGAATTGTTAATAGTTTAAGTGAAAGAGTCATCTCAACTTCTTTAATTTCAGCATTCTCAGTATTTAGAATTATTTCACCGGTAACAGTCACCATTTTTTTTCCGTTAATCTTTTTCAATAAGTCTTCAATGTTTGGTGAAATCAAATCAATTACCTTTTCTTTCAATGCTTCAGTTTCGGAAAGAGAAAGACTTTTTCTTACAGCATCTTCAGCCCACTTCATATTACGATTTCTTTTCTCACTAATTGACCTAATAAATGCAGCAGCGTCATTCGTAGCTTTTTCGGACATGATCGAATCTTGCTCACCTTGCATAGAAACAGGATGAGCTGCTCCTATGTTGGTTCCCGATGTCATAGCAGCAATATGAGCAGCCATAGTTATAAAAACTCCGGCAGATGCTGCTTGAGCGCCTCCTGGTGAAACGTAAACAACAATTGGAATTTTTGATTCAAGTATATCTGATACAATAACTCGCGTAGATTTTAATAATCCACCGGGAGTATTTAGCTTAATTATTAAACATTCGGATTTATTTTTGAGTGCAGTTTCAATTCCAAGTCTTATGAAATCTGCACATGCTGGTGTTATGGCACCATCGTAAGTAATTAGTGTAACATTAGAATTTTTGCTGTGGTGGTTTTGGGAAAAGAAACAGAAAAAAAAACAGAGTAATAAAATTTTAATCATTGATTAACTCCTACGTCAAACTAATGAAAAATGTAATCATGTTCAATTAGTATTTAGCTAACCTTTACCTGGTTAAATTTATTGATTTTCATATCGCTTCGTCTTAATTTCCAAATAGTGTCTGTGCAATTTATTTCAGGTAATTTTTCCAATTTAGCATTAAAGCAGGAGTCCTAAAATGTCTGAAAAGCAATTATCTGGCGAAGTTTATTATCCAAAACAGCATGTTCTCGATCATGCAAATGCAAAGTGTCAAACTTTGTACGATTTTGCCCAAAAAGATTACCAAGGATTTTGGGCTAAAGAAGCTGAAAATTTGCACTGGTTTACAAAGTGGAATAAGGTACTGGATGATTCCAATAAACCTTTTTATAAATGGTTTGTTGGCGGTAAAACTAATATTGCTTACAATTGCTTAGATGCACATACTCAAACATTCCGCAGAAACAAATTGGCTTTAATTTGGGAAGGTGAGAAAGGTGAATCTCACTCATATTCTTATTTTGCTTTAAGACGAGAAACTTGCCGGTTTGCGAACGTTTTAAAAAGTCTGGGTGTAAAGAAAGGTGACAGAGTTACACTTTATATGGGAAGAATTCCTGAACTAATGATAGGCATGCTGGCATGTGCAAGAATTGGCGCAATCCATTCTGTTGTTTATGGAGGTTTTTCGGTTGAAGCATTGCATGAACGGCTTGAAGACAGCCAGTCAAAAGTTTTAATTGTGGCAGACGGTGCATACCAAAGAGGAAAGATTGTACCTTTGAAACAAATTGCCGATGAAGCGTTACAACGTGCAGCTTCCGTAGAAAGTGTTCTGGTTGTTAAACGAACTGGCGAACCTATTAACATGGAAGCAGGAAGAGATATGTGGTATCATGAACTAATGGTGCTTCCAATTGCTGGTAACACATGCAGCATTGAGGAAATGGACGCAGAAGATCCATTGTTTATGCTGTATACATCAGGTACGACCGGAAAACCAAAAGCAATATTGCACACTCATGGCGGATATATGGTTGGAACTTATACAACCTTAAAATATGTATTTGATATTCATGAAGATGACAGATTCTGGTGCGCTGCGGATCCCGGGTGGATTACTGGGCATAGCTATATAGTTTATGGACCTTTACTAAATGGCGCAACCTCATTCATGTATGAAGGTGCACCAACTCATCCTTATCCTAATCGTTGGTGGCAAATGATTGAAAAGTATGGAATAAACATTCTATACACCGCTCCAACTGCAATCCGAGGTTTGATGAGATTTGGTGATGCCTGGCCGAACCGCCATGATTTGTCATCACTGCGGTTGCTTGGCAGTGTCGGTGAACCGATAAATCCTGAAGCTTGGCGGTGGTATTATAAAACAATTGGAAAAGAAAAATGTCCAATAATGGATACGTGGTGGCAAACCGAAACAGGTATGTTTATGATTTCACCAATGCCATGTGTTCCATTGAAGCCAGGTTCTGGAACAAAACCATTCCCGGGGCTTGAAATGGACATTGTAGATGAAGAAGGTAAAAGTGTTAAACCAAATGAGGAGGGATTTCTCGTTATCAAAACTCCTTGGCCCGCTATGTTGCGAACAATTTGGAATGATCCTGACCGTTATGTAAATCAATATTGGAGTAAATATCCTGGAATGTATTTAACAGGTGACTCTGCTCGGAAGGATGAAGATGGATATTACTGGATAATAGGAAGAGTTGATGATGTCATTAAAGTTTCCGGTTATAGACTTGGAACTGCTGAAATTGAAAGTGCATTGGTCAGCCACCCATCAGTTGCTGAAGCTGCAGCTATTGGATTGCCTCATGATATAAAGGGTAATGCAATACATTGTTTTGTAATATTGAAAGCCGGCTTTACGAAAAGTGACAAACTTATCGAAGAACTCAGGCAGCATGTTGGGCATGAAGTAGGTCCGATTGCCAAACCGGAACTAATAGAGATTGTGGAATCTTTACCAAAAACGAGAAGCGGAAAAATTATGAGGCGTGTATTAAAAGCCAGAGCATTGGGATTAGATCCCGGAAATTTAAGCACATTAGAAGAATAGATATTTTTGTTTAGATCAACTTATCGTTTATGAACATTATTCAAAATAGGTTTTTCAGGTTCTGTACATTAGTTTTTTTTGTATTTCAGTTTATCGGATACCCGCAAGATGATGTTGATGAACTTATCTCTTTTTTAAAATCAACAGATGGTATTGAAATCGTTTCAAAAATAGAGGATGATAACTTCAAAGTTGTATTAGAGTTACAAGTCGATCAACCTCTTGATCATAAAAACCTTGGAAGCGAAAAATTCAAACAGCAAATTTTTTTATCACACCTCGACAAAACGAAGCCAGTTGTTTTTGATTTGGATGGGTATGCAGTTAAAAATCGAACTACTGAACTGACAAAACTTTTAAATTGTAATCAGATAATTATAGAGCATCGCTATTTTGGTCAGTCGGTTCCAAGCCCATTTGATTGGAAATATTTGACAATTGAACAAGCAGCAAACGATCATCACAAAATAATTGAAATTTTCAAACAGTTTTATACAGGCAAGTTCATTAGCACGGGAATTAGCAAAGGTGGATCTTGCGTTGTGTTTCATAAATATTTTTACCCCACTGATATTGATGCTTCAGTAGCTTACGTCGGCCCGCTCAATTATTCAATTGATGATAATCGTGTTTACGAATGGATTAAATCTGTTTCAATTCCTGAATGCCGAGAAAAGGTTCATGATTTCCAACGGTTATGTTTAGAAAAGCGGGATGAGATTTATCCGATTTTTTTAGAACATGCTGAAAACAAAAAACTCACCTATAACATAGTTGGGTATGAAAAAGCATATGAGTATTCTGTTCTTGAGTATTCTTTTGCTTATTGGCAGTGGAGTAGTGGCGATTGTTCAAAAATTCCGAATGAATTTTCCTCAACTAAGGAAATTTGGGATCATTTACTTGAGTATGGCGGTGTGAAATATTTTGATGATAGTGATATTACAGTAAATTATCCTTTCTTTTATCAATGTTATACTGATTATGGATATTATGCTTACGCTGTTGATGAATTCAAAGATCTTCTTGAATACGCTGATGGTCAAACGCAATTTTTCATTCCAAAAGATTCTAATCCTGTTTACAATTCACAGTTACTTTGTAGTATTGGTAATTGGGCATCGAATGATGCGGAGAATATTATTTATATTTACGGAGGCAATGATCCTTGGACATCAACCGGAGTGTGTTTGACTGGGAGAACAAATTCTCTCAAAATGATTTTAGCTAATGGATCTCATAAAACTAGAATAAAAGATTTTCCAGAAAAAGATAAAAAAATTATATACTCCAGGCTGGAGAATTGGCTTGGTATTAAGATAGATCCGAAATAAATTTGTACAAGTTAAAATTATTAGCGACCTTCAACAACTGAAAATGCGGTTTTAAATTTCACGTGATTCCTCAAAAGTTATTTTTATTTACCTTCATAATATTTTTACCCATTCTTTCAAATGAATTAAATGCTCAGAGTTTTGGTAAACTGCGTGGTTTTGTCACTGATTCCACTAATGGCGAGGCGCTTGCTTATGGAAATGTTTTCATTGCAGAGTTAAACAATGGCGCCTCAACAGATGCGCGGGGATATTATATCATCAACAACATTTCGGCGGGAAAAAAATTAAATGTGGTTTTTTCTTATGTGGGGTATCGGACTCAGACAATACAAATTACTATAGTTCGTGATGAAATAACCCAGCTAAATGTAGCCCTAGTCCCCGAAAGACTTGAATTACAAACAGTTGAAAAAATTGGTGAAAAAATTCAAGATAAAAATCCTACAGATATCGGTTTACAAAAATTAACTCTCCGACAGCTTGAAATTCTGCCTAAAGGTGTTGAAACTGATGTTTTTCGTTCTTTAAAATATTTGCCAGGTGTTCAAGCAACTGGCGATGTATCTGCTAGATACTATGTACGCGGCGGAACTGGTGACCAAAATCTTGTTCTATTAAATGGAGTGACAATTTATAATCCATTTCATGCTTTAGGTTTGTTCAGTGTAATCGATCCAGAAATGATTAATAGTGTAGAATTTTATAAAGGTGGATTTGCAGCCGAATACGGAAGCAGGTTGTCATCGGTATTAAGTGTAATTACTAAAAATGGAAACAAAAATAACTTTTCGCTTAAGGCAAGTTCTAGTTATTTAACCGGCAAAGCTTTGGTGGAAGGTCCCATTCCACACGGCTCTTTCATGTTTACTGGCAGGAAAAGTTATTCGAATTCTATTCTTAAAAAATTTTTAAATGATAAAAATGTACCAATTGATTTTTATGATGCATCTTTCAAAATCAATTATTCAAATCCTGATTTTATTGAGAATGGGAAGTTTTCGTTGTTTGGATTTTTAAGTGGTGATAAACTTAATAGTGTAAATCCAAAAGAGGAGGATTTTGATTGGTCAACCAATTTAATTGGATTTGAGTGGCTGCAGGTTCATAAAGCACCAATTTATTCGAAAGTGACTGTATCACTAAGTCAATTTAACGGAGAAGTGATTCCAAACGAGAGCAAATTAAAGCCAAGAAAAAATGCTGTAAGTGATTTCTCCGGAACGATGGATTTTACTTACTTGCAGGATAGTGAGGATGAAATTGGTGCAGGATTTCACTTTAAAATATTAAGTACTAACCTAAAAATTGTAAATCAAAAAGGTATAAAATCAGAGATTGACTCTTACGGAGGAAACTTTACTCTTTATGGAAAATATCGAGTCCTTCGTTTTGATAATTTTAGCGCTGATGCCGGGCTAAGAATAAACTCGGGATTAAATTCTTCACAAGGATTTTATTATGAACCAAGGATAAGCATGAATTATCGGCTTTCGCAGGATATTGCATTAAAAGCTGCCTGGGGAATTTATCAGCAGGAGGTTGTTGCAATTTCAGATGAGAATGAAGTTATCTCACTTTTTGATCCATGGATAATTATTCCAAATTATCTTAATACTTCACAGGCAATTCATTACATAGCAGGATTCGACATTGATGTTCTGGAGGATCTATCTCTTAAAGTGGAGGGTTATTACAAAAGAACAATTCATCTTCCTTTTATTAATGAAGAAAAGGCATTCGAGTTTGAACCGGATTTGATATCGGGACGAGCGGAGTCTTATGGTTATGAAATCAGTATAAATTATAGTTCTTTACCAGTAATTTTTATTACTTCATATTCGTTGGGATACGCCTATAAGCAGCTTGGTAACCATATTTACTATCCCAAGTATGATGTTAGACATTCTTTAAGCACTTCTTTTGAGTACAATTTTTCTTCTGATTTAAGTGCGAGTATAGTATGGTCTTTTTCTTCAGGTTTACCTTTTACCAGATTAATTGGATATTATGATAAATACTATCTATCAGACCTTTATGGTTCTGCACTTTCAAATACTTACTATGAACCGTATCCAATTTTAGGAGATAAGAATATTGGGCGGCTTCCGGTTTACCATCGTTTAGATTTTAATCTCTCTAAAAAATTCGAATTTAGTTTTTTAAAATTTTACATAGACTTGAATATAATCAACGTGTATAATCGAAAGAACATATTTTACTTTAAACGTGATACAGGCGAGCGAGTGAACATGCTTCCATTTTTGCCAACTGCAACTTTAAAAATTGAGATATGAAGAAAACTATATTTCTACTAACAATGGGAATGATTTTTTGGTCTTGTGAGGAAGATTTTAATCCGTATGGTGAATTTAAAGAAAAATTTATCCTAAATTGTGTTTTACGAGGAGACTCTACATTTCAGTTAGCATCTTTAACAAAAAGCTACAATCCCTCAACCTTCAATCCAAATGTTGTTTCAGAAGATGCTTCAATATATGGTGCAGATGTCAGAGTCAGAATCGGTGATTCAGTCTATATTTTTAGTGATAGTATAGTAAATAGAGCGGACACAACCCGGTACAAAACTCCATTTCATTTTTATTTTCATGATTATATTGATTTACCAGCAAATAAGGATTTAGAACTTGAAGTATTGCTTCCAAGCGGACAAAGACTAACCTCCTTAACAAAAACTCCACAAAAGGTGCAATTTGATCAGCGAAGTGAAGATGTTATCTCGGAAGATTCACCAAATTTTTTACAATTTTTTTGGAATATTTCATTTACTGGTCAATACTTCGCTCCACGTTTAATATTCAAATATTCAAAAACAAATAATGGTTCCACTCAGGTGATGATTAAGGAAGTTCCTATAAGTGATTTATTTGAAGGAGGGTTAGCTGAACATACTATTTCTGTTCAATCAACTCTTAATGTTGAAATGCAGTCGATAAGGAAAGCACTTGAAGAAATTTCAGCTGGTGATCCCAATAAAGCTAATTATACAATTTATGAATCTGCTTTAGTTCAAGTTTTAGCTTTTGATCAAAATCTCTCACGGTATTATTCAACAACGAATGGATCATTAGATGATTTAACTGTTAGAATTGATGAAAAAGATTACTCAAACATTAATGGCGGGTATGGAATATTCGCTTCTTATATTAAAGGAGAGTATAAAATCAAATTTCTTTCATCATTTATACAATCCTTCGGTTACAAAATTTTGATTTCAAATTAGCTTTTTTGGATATGCATAAAGTGAATATGATTAGAAATACCATTTACTTTTTAATACTATTCATCATTGCGTTAGTTTTACCTTCCTGCGAAAAAGATGTAACATTAACTTCGGCTGATGAAGTGATTCATTTTGGTTTCATTTATGTTGACTCATATCCACAAGGCGCAGCAATTTATCAAAATGGAAAAAATACAGGCCGATTTACACCTGATAGTTTGAGGTACCTGCCAAGCGGCGATTATTTACTTACTCTTAAAATGAAATATTTTAGAGATACTAGCATAAGTCTGCAGCTCAAAGAACCTGAATTGAAGTCTTATTTTATAGACTATTTTTCTAATCCGGCTATGCTTGGAAGTATTAATTTTACATCAGATCCAACAGGAGCTAAAATAATACTTAATGATTCTGATCTAAATGTTGTAACTCCAACAATTTTAATGAATCTTAAACCTGGCAGCTACAAAGTCAAGTTCAAAAAAGCTAATCATCGGGATGCAAACATTGTGACAATAGTTGAAAGCAATCGGATGTCCTCTTCATATTTCAAGTTGAGAGATACATCCAAATGGGTTGATTATCAAATATCTAATTCAAATATCTCATCCAATCACTTAACATGCATTGCTGTTGATCAAAATAATATTAAATGGATTGGCAGTTATGATAAAGGATTGCTGAGATATGATGGAATTAATTTTACCAGTTTTTCTTCAGATAAATCACCACTTCCTAGCAACAATATCACATGTCTTTCAATTGATAATCAAAATAGTCTATGGATTGGTACTGACGCTGGTCTTGCTAAATATAAAAATGACATTTGGAATGTCTATACAAAAAATAACTCCGGATTAAATAATAACAACATTTCCACCATTGAATTTGAAGGTAATGTTGTTTGGATAGGTACACCTGTAGGATTAGCTAAGTATGATGGTTCTGTTTGGATTTTGTACGATACAATTATTACTAGACCCTCAGTCAATTATGCGGCTGTAAATGATATAGCAATAGATAATTTAGGAAATAAGTGGCTGGCTACGGCTTCAACGGGCATATTTAAATTTAATAATGGATTTTGGGGAACTGCCTATACTGATTCGATATCGAATATTCCATCAAATAATCTTACTTCCAATGCTGTTTCCACTGATGGGGAGATTTGGTTTGGCCATTTACCAGGTATAGGAAAGAGGGGAGGTCTATCAATTTTTAAAAATCACGTTTGGAAGAATATTTTTATTGGTTCTGATGTAAACCTTATTGAGGATATTTATATTGATGACTCAAATACCAAATGGGTTTCCACTGTTGAAGGTCTGTCCCAAATTGTTGGTGAATCGCCGCTTTTCTTTTATAATCGGAATAATTCTTTGATAAGCTATTCACATATTAAAGCAGTAGTTAGGGATAACGATGGAATATTATGGATTGCTACTTTTGGAGGCGGTTTGAATAAGTTTAAACTATGATATTCTCATCACATTTAACAACCACTTAACACTCAAAACATTAACTTTATCCTGCTTTCTTTTATATTTCATATATTCTTTCACATTTTTTCGCTCGTTATTTATAGGAATTATTGTGGAAACTAAAAACATAGACTTAAACACTCTAAAAATTGACAGATCAGAAACAAAACGTCCGCCTGACAGAAATAAAAAAATTATTACAAGAAGTTTAATCACAGTAATAATTTTAGCTTTAGCTTATTTTGGCTATCAGTATGTAAATTCACTTATAGTTAAAAAAGAGGAAGTAAAACTTACTACAGTAACTTTTCAAACAAGTTCATATTCAAGTGCAATACTTAATGCAAGCGGTTATGTTGTTGCTCAACGAAAAGCTGCTGTAGCATCAAAAGGAACTGGGCGTTTGGTATTTCTTGGTGTAGTTGAAGGTGATAAGGTTAAGAAAGATCAAATTATTGCGCGGCTTGAGGATAACGATATTAAAGCCCAGCTTGATCAAGCTAAAGCTAATCTAAAATTAGCTGAAGCAGATTTGAAGGATGCAGAGAATTTTTTTAGGAGACAGAAAGAATTATTTACAAAGCAATTGGTATCTGAGCAAGAATATGAGATTGCAGAAGCACGTTACAACAGAACCCTTGCTACAATTGATCTTGCAAAAGCACAGGTAACTGCTGCTGAGGTCGCTTTAGAAAATACATTGATAAGATCACCATTTGATGGAACCGTTTTAACTAAGAACGCCGATGTTGGTGAAATCGTTTCACCATTTGGTGCAAGTATAAATTCGCGTGCTGCAGTTGTTACTATGGCTGATATGACCTCACTGCAAGTTGAAACTGATGTGTCTGAATCCAACATCGAAAAAATAATTCTGAATCAAGAGTGTGAAATTGTTTTGGATGCTTATCCTGATAAAAGTTATCCAGGCTACGTTGCCAAAATTGTTCCTACTGCAGATAGATCAAAAGCTACGGTTCTGGTTAAGGTTGGATTTAAAGAATATGACAGCCGTGTTCTGCCTGAAATGAGTGCAAAGGTTGCGTTCTTAATGCAAGATAAAGCTGAAGATAAAGATAAAGAGAAGCCAATTTTATTAGTTCCTTCTTCATCGGTTGGAAAAAGAAGCGGGCGTGATGTTGTGTTTGTTGTTAAGGATGACAAAGCAGTTGAAATACCCATACAACTCGGAAGAAAATTTGGTGATGATTTTGAGATCATTTCTGGTATTGATGCCGGTGAAAGTATTATTGAAAAACTGACAGAAAAAATAAAAGACGGTACTGAAGTAAAAGTTTTATAATATTAAATTGTGTAGGAGTTTAAATGTCCGAGCTAATTCAAGTACAAAACGTTTCTAAATCTTATTGGCGCGATAGTTTTGAGATTCCCGTGCTCAACAACCTATCTTTAAGTGTTAAGCAAGGTGAATTCATGGCTTTAATGGGGCCTTCGGGTTCCGGAAAAACAACATTGTTAAACCTCATTGCTGGTATTGATAAGCCAAGCTCAGGAAAAGTATTTGTTTCTGGTACAGAAATTTCAAACCTTGGCGAATCTTCGCTTGCTAAATGGCGGGCAAACAACATTGGTTTTATATTTCAATTTTATAATCTAATCCCTGTGCTTACAGCTTTTGAAAATGTCGAACTTCCTCTTCTCTTAACAAAACTTTCAAAAGAAGAAAGGAAGAAACACGTTGAAAATGTTCTAAATATTGTTGGCTTAGGTAATCACATGCAGCATTATCCTAAACAGTTATCGGGTGGACAGGAGCAAAGAGTAGCAATTGCTCGTGCTGTGGTAACTGATCCAGTATTACTTGTTGCCGATGAACCAACGGGGGATTTGGATCGAAATTCTGCAACGGAGATTTTAACTCTTCTTGAAAGATTAAACAAAGAGTTTAATAAAACCATAGTAATGGTTACTCACGATCCCCATGCCGCCGAAAGAGCAAGTGTTGTTCGTCATCTTGAAAAAGGTGATTTGGTAGGAGCTTAACATGAAAGTCTTTAAATTAATTTTTAAGAATGCACTAAGACATAAACTCCGGACTTTTCTTACGATTCTTGGAATAATGATTGCCGTTATAGCGTTTGGCGTTTTAAGAACAGTGGTTACTATCTGGGATTCAAGTGTTGATGCTGCTTCAGCTAATCGTTTAATTACAAGGCAATCAGTTTCGTTTATTTTTCCTTTGCCTTATGCTTATAAGGAAAAAATTAAAAGTGTTCCCGGCGTTCAAGATGTTAGTTTTGCCAATTGGTTTGGCGGAGTATATAAGGATAAAAATAATTTCTTTGCACGTCTTGCTGTAGATGCTGAAACCATTTTTGATGTTATGCCAGAGTTCCTAATTACCCCTGAAGAACTTGAGGCATTTAAGAAAGAGCGTAACTCATGCGTAATAGGTGCTGATATTGCTAAGCAGTACAACATTAAGCTTGGTGATGTAATGACTCTTGAAGGAGATATTTATCCCGGCAGATGGGATTTTATAGTTCGAGGCATTTACCGCCCGCAAAATAAAAATACTGATGATACACAAATGCTTTTCCACTGGCAATACGTTGACGAAAGAATGAAAATTGAATCTCCAGCGCGTACTGGGTTGGTTGGTTGGTACATAGTCGAGATTAAAGATCCAAACAAGTCTGCTGCCATCTCAAATCAGATAGATGCATTATTCAAAAATTCATCTGCAGAAACTAAAACTGAAACTGAGAAAGCATTTACTCAAGGATTTGTTGCTGCTTCAAGTGCAATTATAACTGCTATGAATCTTATGTCATTCGTTATCATAGGAATAATAATGTTGGTTCTCGCAAACACAATGGTAATGGCTGCAAGAGAAAGGACAAGGGAATACGCAGTATTTAAAACTTTAGGTTTCTCGACTTTTCATTTAACTGGATTGATACTTGGTGAGTCCTTATTGATTTCAATCCTGGGTGGTGGAATAGGGATTGCTTTAACTTATCCAATCGTGGCTGGGTTTGAACAAGCTATGCCTAAAGGGTTCTTCCCATTCTTCTATATCGAACCGATTACGACAATCATGGCCTTGAGTGCTGCAATACTTATTGGAATAATTGCTGCAGTTTTTCCAATTCATAGAACTCTAAAGACTAAAATTGTTGAAGGCTTCAGATTTGTAGGATAAAACGAGAGAATAAAATGAAAATACCTTTTAAATATACTTTCAGAAATTTCAAAACCAGGAAACTAACTGCAGTCATTACGGTAACAGGTATAGCTTTAGTTGTTTTTGTTTTTACCGCAGCGTTAATGATGGCTTATGGTGTAGAAAAAACTTTAGTAGCAACTGGTTCACCGGATAATGTTATGATTCTTCGAAAATCATCTCAAGGAGAAATTACAAGTATTATTGACGGCGACATTCAAAATGTAGTACGTACACTTCCTCACATTGCTAAATCTCCTGAAGGTAATTTATTAATTTCTCCTGAACCGGTTGTGATTATCAACCTTGAAATTAAAAAGGGAGGAATGAGCAATATTACTGTCCGAGGTGTTTCGCAAATGGTTTATCAGCTTAGGCCGCAAGTAAAAATTGTTTCCGGCAGATTATTTAATCCTTCTTTAAGAGAATTGATTGTAGGTAAATCAATCAACAAAAAATTTGATGGAACTAATATTGGAGATAAAATAAAATTCGCCGGCGACAATTGGACAATCGTGGGCATATTTGAAGCAAACGGCAGCGGTTTTGAGTCCGAGTTTTGGGGAGATTATCAGCAGCTACTAAGTGCTTTTAATCGAAGTACGGCAGTTTCAACATTAACTTTAAAGTTAGATGATGTGAAGAATTTTGATAAGTTCAAAAGAGCTTTTGATTCCGATCGGCGATTACTG
>JACAFC010000135.1 GCA_013388515.1 Ignavibacteriaceae bacterium
AATTGCAACTTTATCAGGAACTTTATTAGCAATAAGATTTTTTCTTCCTTCACCAACTAGACTTTTTATTTCATCTTTGTTGTTATATGCAAACTCAAGCAAACCTAACATTCCGGTCATTTGTCCTTCTGCACGATGTTTAATGTTATCCAAGTAAACGTCTTTTCCATTCAGACCCTCTTGTATAAATGAAAAAGTATTTTGTATTCCCAAATTTTGTCTTCCATCATTTATATCAAAAGTACTGTGTCGGATGTAATCAATTTCCGGAGGACCACCCGGACTATATTCAAAGAACGAAAAGTTTCTTTCTTCAAAATAATTTTTGATGTAAGGCAGATAAACTTTTTTCTGCATTGTTCTGATTTTTTCATCAACATTAATGTTTGTATTTACACCAAGTTCTTCATCGTTGTTATGGCGATAACCGTATTTTTTATATTCATCACCGTAAGGCGCATATTCGTGAACATCCATTGATACTTCAAAAAGATATTTATTAAATAATTTATGAAGTCCGATTGTTTCCGGTTCAGTCAGAATTAAATGATTGCGATTCAAATCCATATTATTCCCATTACGTCTCTGATTTTTTTCTGAACCATCAGGATTCATTTGTGGAATTAAAGCAAAATCAATTTTATTAAAGAGATATTGATTTTCTTGCTTCAGTAATTCTTTTATTAAAAATAAGGCTCCTTCTTTACCGGATTGTTCATTACCGTGCTGTTGAGCAAATATCAAAACTCTTATTTTACTTTTATCTTCACCAAACTTTCCTTTTGAAAAGTAAAGTACGAATAATTCTTTTCCTTCAACTGATTTGGTGAGCACTTCAGATTTAATCAAATCATTTTGCTGAGCAACTTCTGTAATAAATTGTTTTAGTTCTTCGTGTGAGGTTAGTTTCGTAAAGTTTGAATTTTCTAAAGGAGTTAGAAGATTTTGTGAAAAGTAATTTGAAAATAGAACTACAATAAACAAAAAAATTTTTTTAATCATTTGAGTAATACCATAGATTTTGTTTGAGAATAACTTCCTAATGATAATCTATAAAAATAAACTCCGCTTGATAGATGAGAACCATCAAATTCAACTTCATAAGTCCCAACGGATTTGTATTGATCAACAAGTGTTGCTACTTCGTTACCAAGAACATCGTAAACTTTCAATTTGATTCTACCGTCACTCTTCGACAAGCTCAGAGTGACATCATCTTTGTCATCTTGAGTTTGTAAATTATTATTTTGAAAATATCGATTATCATCCTGAGCTTGACGAAGGATGACATTTGGAATACTGAATCTGATTTTTGTTTTTGGATTAAACGGATTGGGATAATTCTGACAAAGAATAAATTCAGTTGGTAATGTTGATGAAACAGATTCTTCAACTTCTGTCAGATTATCAAATCTTCCTTCCTCTAATAAATATTTTATCTGCGGATAATTTGTCAGTGACCATCTTAGATTATCAAAAGCAACAACTTGCCTCGGTTCAATACTGCTTGCCCGGTAAGTTGAAGAATCAACTTTTGTTGCTTCTCTTGCATCAACAAAAAGAAATGGCAATGTAGCATTTCCGAAAATACTTTTATCGGATGAAGAAATTTGAACTCTGTCTGTTCCATTCAAATAAAGTCCAAGTCTTTTTCTGCTTCTCATCATTCCCCAAAGAACCGCACTCATTCTGTTTTCATAAAAATCTGAGTTATAAAAAATCAAAGGTTGAAAAATTAATTCACCAAAAACATTCAAGCCATCTCTCAAAATCATTTTACCTCTATAACCAGCATAAATATCTAAATCAGTGTTATCAACAAAATTATTACCACTAATTTTTCCTGTGTTGCCAAAAAAGAAAATCGGTTTACCAGATTGAACTGATGATTGAAAAGCATTGGACAGAATATTTCCGGTTTGATTTAAGAACGATAAAACATTTAACGAATCACCAGCAAAAACAAAACAAGTTGCTACGTTAATTTTATTCGCTTCGTTTTGATCATTTAGATTAGAACTTGTCAGATACAAAACTGAATAATTATAACTATTGCTGCTCAAATAATTTGTAATTGCAGAAACAGAATTTGAAAAACCGGGATGAGAAATAACTAAAACATTTGTCGAATTGTTGTGAGCAAGAAAATGATTAAGGTTGCTGAAATTAGAATTAATATCATTACTGCCGGTAAGATAAAAATCTGTTAAAGGAAGTTGCCAGTTTCTGTTTGTATCAACATCTTTTGCAGAAGATGGAATAAATGAAATTTCTTTTGTGTTAAAATTAAACTCCCATCCTTTAGTGAGCGAATGAGACTTTAAGTTTTCAATTGTGTATTTACCGGAAGTATAAGTTGAATATTTTGTGAGATCATCTTTATAAAAAATTGTAATTGCTCCACTTCCCATAACTTCACCAATTCCATCGGGAGAAATGCAAATTGCAGTTCTGTCATCTATTCCGACACCGATTAAATCTATGCCTGAATTAAAGTGCAAATTATAAAGCATAGCTATTAGTCTTCCGTGTCTGGCTCTTTCAATAAAGTGTGTGTCAAACAAAACATTTGGAACAAGATTGAGAAAATTATTCTCAAATTTCATTCTTGTGTAAAAAGGATTTTGCAAAGCTTCATCTGGATAAGCTGAACCATTCTGTGCGTTAAAATCATAATCACCAAGCACAGCAGCACCAGCACTTGTTCCTGCAATAACTCCACCATTATTAAAAACATATTGAAGTGCTGAATCAACTTTAGTTCCTTTCCACAAGCGAATATAATCCCATTGATCGCCGCCACGGATAAAAATTGCTTTTGCAGATATCAGTTCATCATAAGTTGATTGAAGATTTGCTGTTGAGATATTTGGAATAGTTTTGTTATAAGCAGTATCAGCACCGAGCGAAATAAAATAATCTGGAAGCCAAGTTGTAGCATCCGCAACATCAATAATAATTATCTTTCCACTATCAGACTTCTGAACAATCCAGCTATAAGGTGCATCGCTCCAATCACCATAATCTTCACTTCCTCCGCCAATTGCACAAACGTAACCTTGAGCATTTAAGTGTGAAGAGAGTATTAAAACATAAATAGCGGGATAAAAAAGTCTGCAAAAACTTGTTTTATTCATTTAGGGGATTTGTTGAACTAAGGGTCAATTTCGGAGTTTAATGAAATGGATTCTGCTTGAGCTGCCTTTTTCATTGCCCACAGCATTAAAAAAACATTTATTGCAACTAAACTGCCGAATACAAGACTGAATAATTCGATAAAACTCATAGTGGATTCACTTTCTTTTCATATGTTAATTGAACTTCGGAAAAAATATTCCATGATCGTAATTTCAAGGGATGGAATGACAAAGTAATTCTGAATTTTTATGAATAAATCAATTTTAATTAGCTTTGCTTCGTTCGCAAAAACTTATCGTAGAAATTTGCTGAAGCTTTTATTAATTAATGTCAAACTGTTTTTTTATTTCATTAATTACAAATGAGTCAATCCATGCATAAAATTCCTTTACCTCATTGCCAACAAGCTCAGTTTCTCGCCATTTAGTTAATCTAGTATTTACTTCATAAAGAATCTTTTTTTCTACAGCAGCTAATTTTTGGTAAACACCGGTATTTTCTTGATTAAACAAAGCTGCAACATTTAAATAATTTTCTCTAGCATCATTCTGAAATGAAAATGCTCTATCTTTAAGTTTAAGAGCTAAATCACACAATGGAGCAAAATTAGATTCATTTGCCTGCATAATTTCTGGTAAAGCTCCATCATCAATCAGCCAAAGCGGAATAATTACAGAAGATAAAGGAAAGCCAAGAATTGTCCACATCGTAGTTAAATTAACTTTTTCATCTTTCTTTATTCCTTGAATTACAACTGCGGCTGATGTTAAATATCTTGGAATGTAATCTCTAAAAAAAACATAGTTATTATCTTTTTCACTTTTCGGAAGAACCTTGGTTAAATCCGTACCGGTAAATGAATGAATTAAACACCTTGGAACATCATTTATCAAAAACTCTGAGGAAATTTTTCCATTATTAAATTTATCAGCCAGCAAACTTGCTGCAGTTTTATATCTTATATAACCATATCCTTTATTTTCTTCACCGGAAAAAGAATAGTTAGTTCTGATTAAGTAGCCATCCGGCGCAACATTTGGATCATTTACGTCGTATTTCACAAATTTATAGTTACTAGTTTCATAGTAAGCTGCTCCGCCAATTGCATCAATAACCCCAAAGTTTGCTTCAACACCTAAAGGTTTTGGCAGAGATTCAAGCATAGTCTCAAAATCTTCAAGAGTTGCACAGCTTTCTAATGCAAGCTTCATTAGTTTGCCTTCTTGATCAGAAAGTTTAGTTGTGTCATTTCCTTTTAAATTGTAAGATGCTGAATTCATAATACCAAAACCGGCACTATTAAAACCGCACCAAACTTCTTTATTTTCTTTGTCGGCTGAATTGACCAATCCAATAAACTTAAATTTGCCTTGTGAAAAATAAACCAGCTTGTTTTGAAGCGCGTCTGAATCGCGATTTTTTAGTAATAAAGGACGCCCATCATCCGTAGCTTTTCCAGAGATAACAGCAGTTGTACATGGCCAAATATTTACAGCAATTGCAAGGATTAAGCTTAAAGTAGAATTAAACCTTTTCACAAATAAAATCCTAAAAGTTAATGTCTAATGAAATTCTATGAACACTTGGCAGAATATCATAAACTGCGTATGCATAATCAAATCGTATTATAGTTGAGGCGAAAGGAAGCGAAGCACCAGCACCAAATGCAAAGTCTTCGTCTGAGTAATTGTATTTGTAGCCGCCTCTTAAGTACAATCTATCAAAGAAAGAGATTTCAGTTCCAAAGTTAAGCCGTTCGCTGTTATCGTTTGGATGTACAGCATCAATTCCTCCTCTTACCTTAACGAATTCAGTTTGAAAAATGTCGAAACCAATTCCAACCTGAAAATTTAAGGGCAGCGGATAGCTGTTTGTTTGCAGCCTTGCAGGTGTTAATCTGCTTAGAGGATAATTATCATCTTTCAAGTACTGAATATCAAGATCGGGGCCGTCAAATTTCATATCACTTCCAAAGTTACTCATGCTCATAGCAATTGTGAGATTTTGAAAATCCAATTGATATTGGGTTCCAATGTCAAAAGCAAAACCATCCGCCGATTCATTCCAGATTTTTTGAGAAACATATTTTACTGTTACTCCGAAGCTAAACCTGTCTGTTAGATAGCGGGAGAAAGTTAATCCCAATGCCAAGTCCTGAGCATCATAAAATCTACCAGTGCCATTTGGTTCTTCTTCCGTAGTTACTTCAATTCCTTCAGTACCGAATGAAATCATGCTTATGGCAAACACTCCATAATCCTCAACATTGTAAGCTAGAGCAGCTGCATTGAAATCAAAAAGATCAAACCAATTCATATAAGAGAAATGTGCTTGAACAGAGTTTACTTTAACTAATCCAGCAGGATTCCAAAAAACAGATGATGCATCTTGAATATTACCAACAACAGCGCCGCCCATTCCAGCCGCTTTTGCGCCGACAGGAATTTGTAAAAAGTTGGCGCCTGATGTACCTAAATTCGGACTTTGTGCAAACATTACTGCTTGCAAAAAAATTAGGACAAAGATAAATTGTTTCATTTCAAATCCTCTTAAAGAAAGATTGAAAAGTTTTCTCGAGAGAAACTCAAGTTTTTTCATTTTATCACCCCAAATCTTTCGATATACTCGCCATCCTGTGATTTGACAACATACATGTACATTCCAGCAGCTATCTCTCTGCCGCTTTCGGTTCTTAAATCCCATACCTCGGTACCATTAGTACCACTATGATTAAGTGTTTTCACCAAATCAGCATCCACTGTAAAAATATAGATTGTGCACTCTTGAGGAAGATTTGTAAACTGAATTTGTCTTAGCGGCTCTCTTCTTAGTTCTCCAAATTCTGGTTCATAAAGTGATGATGCGATGTATGGGTTAGGAACCACCCTTACCTTATTCAGATTTTTTGAAATCACTGAATGGTCAACGGTTGAGCCTTCAATTTTAAATTTATACTTGTCTTGCAAATTTGGTAATACAGGCTTTATCGTTTCGAGAGAGAATTTATTTCCTGCACTTGGAGCTTTACTTTCAGGAAATTCAATAGTGCCTTGAATTCCATGAAAGACAAAACGGCCAGACGAATAAAGTGTATCGATAGCAGCCACCAAACCAGTATCCTTAACAGTAATCGATACAAATTTTTGATTCAATGAATCTACGCCATTCCCCTCAACATTAATAATATAAAGATTATTCTGTACCAAAGAAGCATCAACAACTTCAAATGACATTTGAACAATGTCAGTTCCACCTACTCTAGATGTGCTCTTTATAATATTTGGGGCAGTTATTTTGAACATAACTCCATCTGGTATTGATTGCTCCTGTCCGATATCTATTGGTCGATTCTGCACTAAAGAATCCACTTTATTTTTTACTGCATTTACTGCAAAGCCGACTGTTATCCTGTCGCCTTGTTCGGGCCGAAGTGATGGTATTGTACCTGTTGTATCAACAAGCTTGACGGTAATTCCCTCGGTAGTCATAACAACATTTCTGCCGCCGGTTGGATATGGAAACCCAGTTCTAATTACTTCACCGGTGGACAAATTTGTAACATCAAAACTTGTAGCTGACGTAAATTTAATTTCGTATTTATATGGTTTTGTTTTAGTAGAGTCATTAATTATTACTGAAACTTGTGTAGCTAAATCTCCAATTTCTTTTTTAGGTAAAAAGGAAAAGGAAATATCATATTCGTTTCCAGCTAACGAATCATTATCAACCGGGTTAACAGATAAAACATAGTTTGATTTTCCTGTTCCTGTGTATTGAACAAAAGAGGAAGATACCGGACTTCTTCCTAAAGCAGATGACTGTGGAGTAATTGAAACAGTATTGATAGCCTCCAAAGTATTACCTAAAGCACTTTCAAGGGTTTCCAGTGTGTTAGATCCCCGGTCGTAAGACGTAATTGTATACCAATATTCAAAACCGTTAACAATGGTTGTATCTGTATAGCTGTACCGAAGCCCTGTATCGTCACCAATTGAATTCACTAAATCAAAGTCCGCAAGTTGAGTCCAATTTAGACCTTTATCTTTACTTCTGTAAATCCTATAACCTTCAAAATCGTATTCACCAGAAAAAGCATCTAGACTATTTTCGGCATCACTATCCCAAAACAAAATTGCTTTACCATCTCCAGCTTGTCCGCTTAATTTCGGTTTTGCCGGTGGTTTAGGTAATTGAAAATTCACATCAACGGTAGTTTGTGCTTGAGAAGCAGCATCAAGTAATTCTTCTAAAGTTTCACCAGCAACAATGGCTGTAAAGAAAGTAAGTGTGTCATTGGCAGCAAGTGTATATGGTCCTGAAGAAACATGGGCACACAAATCTAAACCGGAAGCCGGAATAGTAGCTGGATCATCATAATGAAGATTGCTCGGTGAGCTTAGGTGAAAATATTTTTCGCCGATAGATGAATTATATAAGGAGGGACTGCTTGACATTATTCCATAGAGAATTGTATCCTTATCTGCTATTTCATCATCATCGTAAATAACATAATGCATATCGGTAATTCCAGCTTCAACACCGTTAATAAGCGGGGTTTTTAAAAATTTAACCCCCATCAAACCGGTTTTACCATCGGGCCATTCTCTTGAAATACCATCATCATGAAAATAAACTAAATTTTTAGACTTATCGAAGCCAATTTTGTCATCCTGATATTCAGGATCGCCGCCGCTAACATTGCCTACATCACAATCAGTATAAAGATTGAAGTACAACCCGTTTAGTGCATTCTGGCTTTTATTAACAATTTGAAATTTGTAGAACAAAATATTTCGAACGAATTTTACACCAAATGCATAACCGGTTTGAATAATCTCCAATCCAACAATTCCGTTTGTTGAATTGCTGTCATTATAAACACAGTAACTATCCTGATCAGAAATAAATAATGGGTTCCCTTCAGCATCTTTTACAGGCCAGCCTTTTACCGGGTGCCATGAATTTGGATCATCACTGAATGCAATTCGGGCAGTGTCCTTGTTGTTATATCCGAATGCAGCTTCCCATTCTTCATTATTAGTGTATCTTCCTTGAATAACGTTTCCCGGTATTCCGACGTAAGGATTTATTCTATATATATAGTGTTTTGTACTATTAAGTGGAAACTCACCCGAAGGACCTTGGGTTATTCTGCGAGGATAAAGTTTTCCTCTATTCTCGAAAAACAATCCAATATTGCTGGCATCGTGCGTTCCTGCTGCTCTGTCTTCTATTCCAGAAATTTTTTCTATCTTCATTCGTTCTAATTCATCTTTTTCTTTTAGAGATTGAGAACTTAAATTGATTGGCAGAATGATAAAGATGCAGATAAAATTGTTATATACGATATTTTCATATTAGACTTTCTTGAGGATAACTTTTAATTTTTATAATCCGAAATTGATTGTTGCACCCAGTCTAATTGATCTCGGCGGACCAAAGTTAGATGGATCTTGCATATACTCAGTAGAGTGATTAGCTTCAAATGTGAAACTTGGATCTCCAGTATCACCATAAACATAGTTTACGTTCCTATGGTCGGTTAGATTCAGTATTTCTAAAAACAATCGCAAATCAAGTGCATCTGATATATTAAATTCCTTTCCAACCATAAGATCAATCGTGTATGTAGAGGGAAGACGAAGGGAATTTCTCTCCACAAATCCAATGTCTCTTCCGCTTGGTGTGTAAGGATACCCCGAAGCTGCTCGTACAATTAAACTCACATCCATTCTTTCAAAAATATTGCTTCCAAAAATCTCTGGGCCTTCATTTTCAGGTATTGTTAGTGTACCAGATAAATTAAATACGTGTGTTTTATCAAAATCCAAATAATATAGCTGCGTTGATTCTTGAGTACCCGGATACTGTTCAGTTTCTGATGATGCACTGCCTTTAGCAACTGAATATGTATATGTTAATCCGCCCGAGAAAAATCTGTCAGGTCGAATATCAATATTTATTTCAAAACCTTTCATGTTAGCATAATCTTCGTTTACGTAAACGGTATAGCCCGTGTATCTTCCATCTACAAATGGAAAGAAATATCTTGTTCCAATCAATCCAGTAACATCTTTGTAGTATGCAGTTAAACTCATTGCTATCCGATCTGAGAATTGATGAGAAATTCCCACTTCATAAGCAATTGTTCTTTGTGCATCAAGATCAGCTTGGCCAAACAGTGGTTCACGAACATTAACATCATATTGCTTATTCTCAAATAAGAATTGAAATTCCGGATTTTGGAAAAAATGTCCATAAGCAAAATGCAGTTTTGTTCTATCGGAAATTGGATGAGCAATACCAACACGCGGTGAGAATTGCGAGCGGGATTTTACTTTAATGATTGATGTTGGATTTAATGGGTTATCTCTAAACTCTGCATTTGCATTCAGATAATCATATCTTAGCCCAATATTTATTACTAGGAACGGAAATTCAATTTTATCTTGAATATATGCAGCAGCTTCAAACGGATTTGTTCTGTAATCATTTATGTATGGAAAAGTTCTCTTAGGATCATAGACATTAAAAAGCTTTAACCAATGCTTTTTGAAAGCTCCCCCAAATTTAATTTCATTTAACTCATCAAGCTGCCACACAGCATCTGCTTTAAGATCAATTGTTGCAGTACGGCTGTTGGTTACTTCAAGAGGGTCTGCTTTCTTATAAAACTCAAATCCATTCCCTATGTCGGAAAAATATTCCCATTGAGACGTTGACAAATATTGTGATGTATCTTTGTTTATTCCTGAATAATATCCTTGATTAAAATATGAGACACGCAAATCATAAAATAAATTTGACATGATTGTATGAGTTGCAGTAAGAGAAGATTGCCAGCTGTCGGTTTCTCTTTTTAAATACTGTTCAGGAATATATTTGTAAGAGTGGTTATAACCTTGGCGTTTTCCACGGCTTCCACGGTTTGATAGAGAAATCTTGAAAGACTCAATTGCATTTGATGTTAACTTAACAAAAAATGTTTGGGTTGTATCATAACCAAAAGGCAAATAGCTAAGGCGATTTTCATGTTCACCTGAAACAAAAAACTTTAAATCATCTTTAATTATTGGGCCCCCAAAGCTTCCATTAATTCGCAGTTCACCAAGATCTGAATACCTTTTAACACCAAATTGACTAGTCCGGACTTCAAGCTTTCCGGCTAATTTCTCACCGCCATCTCTAGTAACTATGTTCACTACTCCGCTTAAGGCATTTCCATATTCAGCATTAAAGGTTCCACTAAGCAAACTCATTTCTTGAATTGCATCATTATTTAGCTGCGTAGCAAGGCCGCCAAGAAGAGGATCCTGAACATACATCCCATCAACAAGGTATGCCACTTCATTTGATCTGCCGCCTCGAATATGAAGATCGCTTCCGGAACCAATAACACCAGCTTGCAATGAAAGAAGCTCAGTAAAATTTGCAACTGGCAATGCTTCAATTTCTTCACGTGTTAGAACTGAGACACTGCTTGTTAAATCTCTTTGGATGAGAGGTGTGCTTGCTGTAATAATAATTTCTTGAACTTCAACCGATCCTTGTCTAAGCTGCACAGGTAAAGAGGTTGTTTGATCTACAACGATTTTTACCTGGCTTATAATAATTGATTCGTAGCCAATAAAACTAACTTTTACCTGGTATGTTCCTGGTGGAATATTCAGAATAATAAATTTACCGTCAATATCAGTTGCACCGCCCAGATTCGTTCCCTCAATCAAAATATTTGCCCCAATTAATGCCTCGCCAGATCGAATATCAGTAACTTTACCTACAAGTTTTCCTGTTACACCCGCAAAAACACTGATATTAACCAGTACAATTAGAAAAAATAATTTTTTCATAGAAATCCTGTCAAATAATCGCTTAATATTTTTGGTAATTATTTTATTACCAGTTTTTGGCTATCCATTATTTTTTGAGTTTCAGTTAAGAAGCTGTTAGCTTTAATTTTATTTTGCAAAGCGCATTGTGTAGCTATTGCATTAATGATAACTGATATAGCAGCAAATGAATTTGTAAACAACATGTTATCGCTTTTAACTGTAAGATAAACTTCAGAATGAAAAGTTATAGGCGATGCTTCTTTATTTGTAATTGAAATTACTTTTATTCCCTTTTCTTTTGCAAATCGTGCGGCATCTATAGTTTCTTTTGAATACGGGGGAAAAGAAAAACATAATATCAAATCATTTTTGTTTAAGAATAGCACCTGTTCATGAAATAATATGCTTGTATGCTTAAGCACGGAAGCATCTATTCCTACCTGAGTTAATTGATACGCGAGTATTTCTGCTAATAGGTAGGAAATACCCAAACCAGCAGTATAAACACGTTGTGCCTTAACAATTGCATCAATACAATGGTTAAAATTTTCACGGTCAATCAAGTGCAATGTATCGTTGATGTTTTTAATATCCAGATTTGCTACCTCGGTCAGCAAATCCTCTTTTGCACTATGTTTCTCAAAAAGCGGAAATATTTCTTTATTGTTTAGTTGACTTTTTAGCGAATTTGCAATTTTAGAACGGAGTTCAGTAAATCCTGTAAATCCGATACTTTGAGCCACACGAACAATAGTTGCAACGCTAACATTTGTTGCTTTGGATAGTCGATGAATGCTGAGAAATGGAATTTCATCCAAGTTATCAATTAAGTAATCTGCGATCTTCTGCTGATTCTTTGGTAGCGAATTATACTTTCCTTGGATTTTCTTTTTTATTTCTTGGTATCTGGCCATTACTCAAAACAATAAGGTTGAGAACTATTTCCGCTTTGTTAATCAAATTATTTCATTAATACCATCTTTTTAGTCTGAACAAAATTTCCAGCTTTAATAGTGTAGAAATATACTCCGCTTGACAGCTCAGTGCCTTCAAATTTTAATCTGTAGCTTCCAGCTTCAAATTCTTGTGATACTGCTGTTGCAACCTCCTGACCCAGATTGTTGTAAACTACCACAGAAACATATTCCCTTTGCGGAATTGAAAATTTAATCGAAGTTTCCGGGTTGAATGGGTTAGGAAAGTTTTGTTCCAAAGCATATTCTGAAGGAATATTGCTTTCAGTTTCAACAGCAGTTAATTGATTATACTTTTGTTGAGCTTCCTCTAAACTTGCTAACATGGCTTCTTCGTTTTTACCATATGCTATTGCAAAGTAGATTACTACAGAATCACCGGTAGCAATGACCCTAGAATTGTATGCAGGAATCAAAACCGGACTATCAACATTTGGATCATTTGGATCAGTAATGAATAATGAATCGAACGAATTATGTGTTAACATATTATAAAAAATTGTGTCTCCTAACCAATATTCGTCATAATAGATAAAAACACCAAGAGATTTAAAATTATCAGAGAGAGGTTTGTAACCTACAGCTTCGTCTTTTGTTACGCTAATAATTCTTGTAAGGTTTGAATAAGTGACAGTATCATTACCTTCGTATGTATGTTGAATTTCAGGTATTAATTCATGACCTATTATCGCATCGATAGTATTAGATTCTCTATTGATAATTGTGTATTTAACAATGATTGAACTTTGATTTTGCCAGCAATATACATTTTGTTTTACTAGTACATCAGGTGGATTACTAGAGAACGTATTATTATAACTACCATAAATTTCATAATCACCAAAAGTTGGGGTAGCTAATAATTGAGTTGGCTCCTCCACTTCATAATCATTTTCTAGATCCGAAACAGTCGTTGGACCAGTTCCAACCAATATAGCAGTTTTGTATACCTGTCTTGTTGTGTCGGGTAATGAATAAATTGCTATTCGGCCATATTTAGTAACATATACATTAATATGGTCTAGATACAAGTCAGCTTGGCTTAGCGCTTCTTGATTGGTCACAGCAAAAAAACATATAATAGCTATAACGTAGAAAAAACACTTTTTCATAACATAACTCCTTTAAAATGAAAGAAAATGATTCAAAAGAAATAATAAAACTAATTTTAGACACATATGCTCCTCTAGTGGTAGATCGAGTACAAGGAAATTTCCGAATTTTATTCTGGATATAGGCCATAAATTTCTATCTTCTATTTATTTTCTAAGATTAAAAAAGTTTTTCAACTAATTTTTGCGCAACTCCAATAATACTTAACTATTATAAATTAATCTTAATTAAAAGATATTCATTGTTTGAAACGAACTATTGAATAAAACAATTTTCCTGAACTTACTTTCCATCCACAAGTGCAGTTCTTACTGTAAATGGCTCACTATGGATTACCATGGGGATATAAAATTCAGTAAGGTTTATAGCAAGGTTCATTTGTTGACCATTAACAGAAAACCATGGTGATAAAACAGTTCTCGGGTTAATTGGATTATTTGTGTGTTGCCAGACAATTGTTGTATAATATACTCCATTCACGCTTACTGCAATATAATTAGAAAAAGGATAGTCATTCCAATCAGTTGAATAACTAAGAGAATAATTATAGCCCATAAATGTGAAGGAATATGATGAAGTACTCTGTGTGAAATACTTTTGGTATAGTGGATCCCAATATGTATAGGTTGTCCAATAGTAGTATGGTGATATAATTTTAGAAAGGCTCTGACCTCTTTCGGAATGACTTGCTGGATTTTCAATTTGTTCATTACAACTTTCGAAAAAAAACGCTATCACTACTAGAGAGAAAACTAAATAATTTTTTTTCATTAGTGCCTCCTGTTTAAAATAAGTTAATTATAAAGTGGAATTACGCTCAAATTTCTTAGTTTGTAAAGAAACCAGTAATAATTTTACTTTATGTTAATTATTACTAAAACAAATAATAATTTATTCTGCAC
>JACAFC010000175.1 GCA_013388515.1 Ignavibacteriaceae bacterium
ATCCAGTACCGGTCCATGTAAGACATCGGTTGATGTCCGTTAGGTGATAAGTCAATAATCGAAAGCCGTCTAAAACCCAACCCCATAAAGTAGTAATTATCATTTGCAGCTTTAATGTTTTTGGTTGGAAAGTATTTTGGGACTTCTTGTTCATCTTTTGGATGCTGCGTTTTATCACCTCCAAAGTGGTTTATTTCGGTTTTCGATACTAATAAAAAACCCTCATCATCAGGACCTCTATGATTTAAAGCAGAGGTCATATCATTTAATGTTGTTGATATCTTTTTTTCAGTAAGATTAAGATTTATTATTCCAGTAATTCCACACATAACAGTTTTCCTTAACTATAGCAAAATGATATTGTTAATATTTTTCATCAAATCAGCGCGAGTTACTCATTAAAATATAAATCGAGCCAGAACAAAACTTCAACTAAGAAAACATCAAGGGTAATATAAGTGTCGCTGTTAAAAAGTTTATTTCTATTATCCTTGCATAAATATAGTTTTTCATTTTTTGCAAATGATGCAATATTTCTAAGCAAAGATTCTTCAAGCACCGAAAAGTTTTTCCCTTTAAGTGAGTAAAGTGCTGTTACTTGGGAAATTAGGTATTGTTGATAACGCTGCACGACAGGTTCAAATATTCTATTGTTCTTATCAAAACTTTCGACTAAAAAATTTGTTGCTTTAGTGATTGTATTTTTAAGTTTCTGTTTGATCTGCGGATCGACATACTTCGAATTCAAACATTTTTCCAAAGTAACCATAATAATTGGGTGATAAAGAAATAAGTAAGTATCTCTATTTTCATGATAGGGAAAATGGCCGTTTGTTGAAATATTATTGATGCACAAAGATATTGAATCATTCATAGCTGTTCTCAAATCTTCATTAAACCTATGTTCAAGAAAAAGAGAACATACATAAGCAAACGTGGATGCTGCATCCAACGTCCAAAATGTATCACCCTTCGTATGAATTAAACTGGTTTCTTTGGTGTAAAGATGAGATAGCATTGCTTGCATTGTTAGAGAGGCTGCTTCGATGTACTTTTGATTATTAGTAATCTCAAAAGATTTTATTAATGCCATGGTTGCCCATACCGAAGCAATCCCTTCATCCTGCAGATCCCAAGATGCCTGATTAAACTTATAAAGAGATTGTGCATCTCTCATAGAGATTAAATAATCCGTCATTTGCTTAATCAGAAAAATGCTTTGGAATTTTGGTTCACACTTGAATGGTTGGTTACAGAGGATAAGAATAACCCTAGCCTGACTAAGTACCATAGGAGAACCATCTAAAGTAGTATTGGTTTTGTAGTAACAGCCTTTTTGTGAGAATACCAACTTAGACAATAACTTTTGCCAAAGGAATATTTTGAATTGTTCAATATTGGTATCAGTCAGTGCATTAATATGTTTTTCGAAAGTATTGTGTAACCAGAGGACAGTCTTTTTTATTAAAAGTCTGTAATGATAGTACAGATTACTAAAAAATTTCAATTCTAATATCTTCTAAAACTTTTTCAAAATATAAACTAACGGTCAAAACTATATATGGAATAACATGAAAATGAAACCTAGCATCGCCAAAAAAAATGAGTGAGATAATACTAATGTATAAAATTGAATATAAGCCGAGTAAAACGAATTTACTATTAAACCTTAAGTACAATTGACGAAATGAAAATATATATACAAATAATAATATGAGATAAAATAACTGTGAAGGTAATTTGAGAATTTTTAGAATTATAAGTTTTAATGAATTTGTATTTTTAAGTCCTTCAATATTCCAACCAATTCCTTCCACATCTTTATACCATAAATACCAAAGTTTCTTGGGCAACAGTTTAAATACATCAAACGGATAATTTCGTATAAAGTTTAGTGCAATAGAAAAAGCTACCGAATCACGAATCCTTTCATTGTTTGTGCTCTTTAAATCTGAGTATTTATAAACAGGTTCGTTTGTAAATTTCCCTTTTGAATAATAACTATTACCTACTAATAAATTTACCCCAAAATTATTTGATAATGTATATCTCCCAAAAGCGGAATGATTTCTAATTAGCCATGGTGAAATTACAATGATTTGTGTGATGAAAAGAATGAGAAAAGTTTTTAAGTATTGGTAGAAATTTTTAGAAGAACAGAATAAGAGAATTATAAATAAAAAAAATGACCAAGGTTTCGTCAATGTAGCCAACCCAAAAGCTATTCCGGATGCCACCAAAAAAAGTGATCTGGATTTTGAGATTAGAAACAAATATGACCCTAACATACATAGGAATAGAAAAAAGGTTTCAGAAGCAATAAGCGAACTATATGCTATATGATTTGGATAAAATGTCAAAAGGACAACAGAAATTCTAGCGCCTATTTCACTGGTAAATATGATTTTATAGCTTAGATACGTTAAGATTATAATTGTTTCATAAAGGATAATATTAACAATCTGAGCAATCAATATTCCTTGTTCAAAAAAGTAAAATACTAAACCTAGGAATGCAGGGTAACCAACTGGAAAATACGCAGTTGGACCATTTGCACCTATGTAACCTCTTCCTAATGCAATTCTTTGGGCAGATGTATAGTACCAATGGAAATCTGAAACTGGTTCAATATCAAAAAATATAATCCAAGCGAGTCTAATTAATAAGCCAAGCAAAATGCATATGAGGATGAAATATTTGTGCTGAATTATTATTTTCATATTAAATGTAATGACACTGAAGGAAATTTCTTCCAAACCTTACAATTAGCACGATTTCTAGAGCTTCGCCACGTCGGTCACAAACCGATGAAGTAAATATCACAAGTGTTCACTTTGCAAGTCTATAAATTATGAAACTACTTTGATCTAATTTTAATGAGTACAGAAAAATCAACATCAATTGGATTGAGTACTTCGGTGTGAATCAAAACATTCTACATTCATTGCGTAAGTTTTACACTTCAATCAATAAAATCAGGCTGGCTAAATTCATCTTTATAAACAAATTATTAGGAGAAGTACTAAATTCTTTAATCCTTTTAACTAACTTGTCACTTGAATAAAGTGTATGCAAATAGAGTACCATGTAAATTTCTAAATTGGCTAATATTGTACATTAAATAGTAATCTTGAAGTTTCTAATTTCACAATGGTAATTTTTACCTAAATCTTAATCTTGGATATTATCATTCTAGTACACTAAGAGAATAAATGATTTGAGTAAAAAAATATTTTAATAAAATTTGTGTTAAAATCTTCAAGATTTTAGTTAAAAAGTTTTCAAATTTAATTAAGTTATCGTAAAATTAGAATGTCAGATTGTGATAATTTCTGATGCGCTTAATTTAGTAAATATAATACTTCGTAAGAAAAATTTCTCAGTTTGGTAATTAGTACGGCATATATATTGTCGGAAACATATCGTAACTATGCGTTATGAATATTACGAAGATTAATCATGAAGGAAACTATGATGTACAAGAAGATAATAATTCTATCGCTTTTATTTACCTCTATTTTATTCTCACAAAAAACTTACAATGTTGCAAAAGATGGTAGTGGAAATTTTGCAACTATTGCACAAGTTAACGCCGCTGTACTAAAATCTGGTGATAAAATTTTATTTAAAGGCGGAGACAAGTTTTCCGATGCAGTTCTTGAATGCCGTGCAGGTGTAACCTATGCTTCCTACGGAAATGGCAAAGCTATAATTGGGGATAGACAAGGACTAACCTCAAAAAAAACTACTATAACAGTTGATGCTAAGAATGTTATTCTAGACGATCTGATAATTAATGGATATAAGGATGCAGATAATGTTTTACAATTTTTTCAAGGAAATATTACAATTACAGATTGCGAAATAATTGGCGGGCAGAATTTTCATCAAGGTTGGACGTACGGTATTTATCAGGCTAATCACTCTGCTGCTGGAGGTGAAAACATAAGCATACAACGAAATAAAATTTATGGATTTGGAGGAGCTGGAATACTTTTATCAAGACCATCAAAAGTTGATATTGGGTATAATGAAATTTATGATTTATGGAGGGAGAAAGCTACTGCTAATCAAGGGGCAGCAGCTATATCACGAGCACTATTTGGTGATGGTAATAATCCCGAAGATTTTTGGGATTGCAAGTACACTGTTATTATTCACCACAATAATATACATAGTTTTGATTATGGTGTATTCCCCGGATTTTCTAGAATTATTTTTGAGTATAATGAAATCCATCATAACTTAGATGAAAGATTGTATTTTGGTGGTGTGAAACATGGTGATATTGGAAAATTGTGGGACACAGGAGGAAAATACGGAAATCTTGGGCTTATATTCCGTTATAATTATGTTCATGATTTATATGTTTTTGGTGAACCTAATTTTACTTACGATATTCCTTCAGCATATCAAAGAGAAAATAAAATACCTAATGTTGTAAATAGGAACAATGGTACTGGGCATCCAATTTATCTAAACGCTGGAGATGGAGCATATGGATTACATTTTGGCGATGATTCAGGAGAGGCCCCAGAGCCATTAATGGGGTCCCAAGGCTACGGAAATTTTTGGATTCACAATAATATCTTTTATAAGTGTAGCAAAGGGGTTATTGGACGAGGAACTAATATGTATAACGGTGTTCAATCTCCTTACGATATCACAAAAAGTTCTTATTTTATTAATAATACGATTATAAATTGCGGAATTTCCGCGTACGCATCAGGATTTTTTGGTATGGTTTACTCCCACGCTGCTGGTCAATCGCCTCAAATTACTGTAAATAATATTTTTAATTTTACTAATTCAGATGCCAGTTTCGTGGTTCGATACTGGGAAGAAGATTCATATTTAGGTCATAATATTTACCTAAATCACTCCGATGTTACTACCACTATTCCTGCTAAAGGTACTAAATATGCAGCATTACTTGAGTATTCGGCTGTTTCCGATACTAAAATTGAAAATGAGCAGTATTTAGTTAATCATTCTGATATTTGGAATGATACTAGTTCAACAATTTTTGCACCTAACTTAGGTACGAATGGTGCATATATTCCAGACATTAGATTAAAACCCAATGGTGCAGCACACAATAAAGCCAAAGATTATAAAAGTTTAGGCGATAACTATACTGTTAAAGCATTATACTGGAGTCAAACTCATTCTTTTGGTGTAGATCCTACTGGCCGCAGCTTTGCTTATGATATTTTAGGTAACCTTAGGACAACAAACGATATTGGGGCAGTAGGAGTAATGACAAACAGCTCGCAGTCACCTAATGTTGGCTTAAGAGTTCTTTTGCAGGGCTGCTATTCAAATGGAATAATGAGGACAAGTTTAACTGCCAATAAATTACTTCCTCTTCAACAACCTTACAGTAGGGCACCATGGAATATTTCTGACAATAGCACAATCACTGCAATTCAAAATCGATTTGTGGATTGGGTATTGGTTGAATTAAGACCTACAATTTCTGAAACTAGATACTCTAAAGCTGGGATTTTAACTGAAGATGGCACTATATTGAATTCGGATGGTACGCCTTTTTCATACCCGCAAATTTTATCTGGTCAATACTACGTCGTAGTGCGCCATAGAAATCATTTAAGTGTAATGAGCTCATCCAAACTGCAATTAGATGATGATATTGTTTTAAATTTTGATTTTACAATTGCTGTGAATAACGCATATGGTGAAAATAGTATGGCTGATTTGGGTAATGGAAGATTTGGGATGATATCGGGAGATGGTGATGCTAATGGCGTAGTAAATGTTCTTGATTATAGTTCAGTTGCAAATAGTATATTATCCACAGGGTATTCGCAGGGTGATATAGATATGAATGGTGTGATGAATGTGCTGGATTATTCTTATATAAGTAAGAATATTATGAGAAAAACTAATGTCCCTTAAATTATTTTGAGGGTTATCTTTTAGTGAGTTTTTGATTAGATGTAGATATTTTTAGAATATATTTGTCGTGTTTTATTTTATAGATTGCTGAAAAGTTATACATGATACTTAACTAAAAAGATGTATTAAAATTTTTTCTACAGTTTTTTTAGGATGAAAAAATTTATCGAATAATTCTGCATTCGAATGCCCTATTGTATTTATCATTTCAGGTTTTTGAACCAATTCAATTGCTTTTTCTATAATCTCCTTTGGTTCATTGTAAGCAAATTGTAAATAAAAATTTTCGTATTGCATTAGGTTTTCCTTATTATTTAGTATTTGCTGTCCTACAATTGGCAATCCAAGAGCTAAGTATTGTCCAAACTTAAAAGATATGCAATTAAGTAAACCACGAACATAAATGCCTATTTTAGACTTGGCTAATTCATTAAGGTAGTCTCCAATTCGGAATGGAGGTAATTCAAATTCTTTAAATTTAGCTGGCAGGTTCTGACCAATAAAACCACTAATGGAATTGAGTTTACTCTTTTTCTTAAGTTCATAAATAAGTTTATAGCGATATTCATTGTCAGCTCTATGAAGCTCTCCTTCATAAAAGTTTGTTACAAAAAAAATATCTCTTTCCTTTTTAGAATTTCTCATGTCAATTATTTCTCTTAGAGTAAGGTTTCTAAGTATAAATTTTATTCTTTTCCTTAGGTCAAAATAGGTCCAATGAATGTCTTTTGAAGGTATTAGTCTAGGCCTATATAAAAATGGTTGGGTAAATTTAATTGGGAAAAATGGCCAAGCAGGAATTATTTTTTGCGAGTGTTTTATTACGTCAATTTCCTTATTAATTACGCTTTTATTGTAATTAACCTTAAAATAATATTTAACACTTTGAAGAAGTGGTAGATGGAATCCCTTTCCCAAATTGATGTCGGAAGTATTACTGTCCCGTGTATCTATACAAAAATAGAAAGATTCGTTTTCCCGTGTGACCTCAAATATACATATTGAGAAAAGTATATCAGTCCAATCATTTTTTGGATCAATTTCTTTTAAGAAAGGAGGAATTGATTTTTTAACAAGAAACTTAAAATTAAATTTTGTTTGGTTTTCGTAAATACCGACAAGAAAATAACTTGCATAATTTAAGTCAGCAAAATCATAGTAAGTTATTGTGATATTTTCTTTATGCTTATTCATAAGGTAAAATACCTAAAAACATACATAAAAATATAGATGCATTCATATTTTTAATGAGCACCTAATTAAAAAATTAATATTAGAAAATATTTTAAAAAAATTAGAGCTTTAGTTCAAAAGGAAATGATGATAAAGGAAATTACTTAGATGAAAAAATTGCTTCTGCTAAATTCTCAATTTAATATCGTTCGAATAAATAATAGTGAGTTGGGTTAATACCATATTCTTGAACTACCGCATCTTTAAATTTGGGCACCTTAGATTTTAGAACATACCCATATTTTTCTATGGCTTTGCCAATATCATGACGATCATGTGAAAGCATAAGTCCATTACTGTCCACATATATATTTGGAATGATCATCAAATACTTTACCTGATACTTTGCTATTAATGATAACCACCACTCAACTGCATTTATACTGCACTCTGAAAAGCTGTGGATATTTAGTGCTATATCAATTTTATTATTTTTTAGAGTATCTTCAACATCAAATAATGGAATTACTTTAGAATTATTTTCTAGTTTTCGAAAATGTAAATAATATTCAGAAATGAATGTTGAAACTGCTACAGCATCTGTACAATAATAAGTATGAATGTTGGGCAGTGCTTCGATCATGCGATGTGCTAATCGACCATATCCAGCACCTATATCCAGAACTTTGAGATTAGCAACTGAAGAAATTTTTAATTGCTCCTCAAGAAAATAAATTTCATTTATTGAGTCTAATAAATCTCGAGAAACAACTTTATCGTCAATTGTAAATATATAGTTTCCAAAGTTATCGTCTTCTTTTAATTTTTCTAATAGACCATATTTATCAATCGATTTTAAGTAATAGGTGGTTAATGCATAGCCCATAATATTCATGTTGGTACCCCTTAATTGCCAAACGTAAGCATTATCTCCTCGGAAGTATTGTAAGTCATCAGAATCTACGTGGCCATCTTGCCAAACTAGGTGGGAAATTACTGTCTTATCAAATTTCGAATAGAGTTTTTGTAATTCTATAAGTCGTGGATTATCAATTCTTAAATATTTTTTTGCATCTTCCGGCAAAATGGATTTTCTAAAACTGGGTAGTTCTTGACTGGACCTTTGCCAATCATACAGTAAGTTGCTCGGAGTTAAATCATATCCCTTTGTCTTTAAATATTTGGTTAATACATCTTTAAAATAAGATTGGAATGACATTACATTTACCTTTCGAGCAATTTTCTTTAAATATACTTATAACAGAAAACAGAAGTGATAAATCATCAAATAAAAAGCTGTAAGAAAACTAGATTTTTTACAAATTTTTATTCAACACAATAAACAAACCAATATTATTCAAGAAGATTATGTCTGTTTATTATTGGAACTTGTTTTATATATCACGAAATTACATTAAGTATTTTTATATGTCAAAAATTATTCCAACACTTGAAGATTACAATTATTCATTCTTTTGAAAGATAAATTTTATTTTTTACTTAATTTACCTCCGAGAAGTTATGAAATTTAACCATGAGTGAAAATCAGTAAAGTTGAAATTTATTTGCATAACAACACATTCATACAAAATTAGGAGATATAATCTTGTTATTTCAAAGTTAATTTTATTTTGCCGCATATATGGAATGTTATTTGATAAGTTACTTACCAAAACAAACTTGACCAATCATGACCACGACCATTATACAATTGAAGTTAATAGGAAAAATAGATTTTAATGTTAATAACTTAATAAGAAAATTACACGCTTGAACATTTTTCAGTTTAATATTAAAAAAGAAAAACTCAAAAAGTTTTACTTGTTTTTGATGGCTGTACTTATAGCAGCTGGTGTATTCTTTCGGTTTAAGGGATTAGGAAGCAACACCTTAGCATTAGATGAATATTATATTATAAAAGCCGCCGATAACATTTTACAATTTGGGTTACCTAAATTTATTAATGGGGGTTATTACGAGCGTGGCATATTAATGCAGTATTTAATTGCCCCTCTCTTAGCAATTGGCATACAACCGGAATTCGCTGGTAGAATCATACCAGTGTTATCAAATCTGCTGGCATTTCCTGCATTATATTTAATTTCGAAGAGAATAGGTAATGATTTAATTGCAATTACATCAGTAATAATTTTCTCGCTTTCTATTTGGGAAATTGAATTTGCACGCTTTGCAAGAATGTATGCACCCTTTCAAGCTTTGTTTTTGTGGTATGTTTTTTTTCTTATTAAGGATTTTGAAGGTAAATACTTTAATAATTATAAGTGGTTGTTGCTTATTTCGTTCACAAGTATTTTTTTGTATGAAGGAAGTATCTTTCTAACGATTTTGAATTTTGTGCCCTTCGCTGTGCTTAAGAAAGTCAATATCAAATATTTATTACTGAGCCTATGCGTATTTATTTTTGCGGTCTTTTTTAATAAATACAATTTTTTTACTTTGAATTCTGCCCCTATTTTTCCACCTGAGTATTTAAATGAAGTTTTGGGAAAAGTAGCAAATTATCCGATAAAAATTCCTAAACTATTGTTTCCAGATGCATTTAATTCAAGTTTGTTCATTGTTCTTACTTCAATTATTGCCATCATGAATCTATTTTGGTTCTTATACTCATTCAAATGTTTAAAGACTAAAAACCTACTTACTGCTGTTTTAGTTTTTCTTTTCGCGTTAGCAATGTTATTTAATCAATTCGGGTTGTTTTTGCTTTTATTTATGATTTTATTTTTATGGAACATGCTCGATGGAAAATTCTATAGTAAAAAAAATATCATCATAACGTCAACTGTTTTTTCAATTAACTTAATTTATTGGTACATCTTTGGCATATCTAATAAAAATTGGTATCATCTTTTTAGTGACTTTTCATCATTTTCTTTGTGGGGAATTACAAAACGATTATTGATCGCTTTTTTTAATTTTCCGGATACTTACTTCACACTTAATAATTATTTTATTACGCTTCCTCTGTTAACAATATTTTCATCTATTTTTCTTATCATACTATTTATTTTACTTTATAAGAGAAGAAATAATGATGATGTTACAAAATTTGTTTTTGGTGTTGTAATATTTATGGCTTTAACAGCAAATTTACCAAAGATTGTTTATGTTGAAACAAGGTATACTTATTTTCTTGTTCCAATAATTTTAACTCTCGTACTTTACTCTATGTATCATTTATTGAGTTTCTTATATCGAAATCAATTGATAGTAAATTTATTATTTGTAATCATTGTTTTCACAACTTTTTATTTATCAAATGACTTCAGTTTTGAGCATTTATTTAATATTGATAAACCTGAATTTAACTACAGATTAAAGTACGATAACTACTTTAAAAGGCATCTTTATAGAAGGTGGGATATTAAAACACCAACTGATTTTGTGAAGAATGAATTGAACAATAATGATTTAATCATGATTAATGAAAACAGTATGGAATATTATCTACCAAGAGTTGATTATTTCAATTTTGATTATAAACACCACGCGTTCGGAGCACTCACGGTTAATGGGGGTAAAAATGAAAGGTGGTCAAACGCAAAGCTAATTTATAAAAATGAACAGCTGATTAACTTTATTGAAACTAGGCATACTACTATATGGTATTTAGTCTTTCCAGAAGAGTGGTTACATGAAATCAACTTTTCGGAAAAATATAAACAATACTTAGTTTGTGAGGGGATTGATGGATTAGTTAAAGTTTATAAATTCCCAATTAAAAATAATTACAAAATAAATTGAGATTAATTTAATGAAACCATTAGTTTCTGTTATTATTCCGGTTTACAACACAAAATTTTATCTTAAAGAAGCTATAGATTCAGTTATTGATCAAAAAGAATTTATCCATGAAATAATTTTAATAGATGATGGCTCAACAGATGGGTCTGGGGAATTGCTCGAAGAGTTATATTCTAAAATCCCATATATTAAAATATTGCACACTAAAAATCAGCGTCAAGGGCCAGCACGAAATTTGGGAACCAGTATTTCTACAGGCAATTTTATTTACTATTTTGATTCGGATGATTTAGTAAGTCCTGGATTATTTAAGGCTTTTCATGATACTATTTCAAGTCATCCTAATCTTGATATTTTTTGTTTTTCCTGTCTTCCTTTTGTTGATCCAAATTATCAAACCGATAGCGAAACCCGCAAACTTTTAGAATCGACTGAATATTATCTTAGAAAAATATCAGCACTTTGCAAAACTGGTGAAGAAGCTTTTAATCTTTTGTATCCATTAAAATCATTTTCTCCGTTACCTTATCTCTATCTTTTCAGAAAATCTGTAATAACTAATAACAAAATTGGATTTAGATCTATTAGACTTGAAGATGAAGAATTTGTTTTTCAATTATTTTTACATGCTGGTGAGACTTTAATCAGTAATGATGTGTATTGTAAACGAAGGATGCGAGAAGGCTCTACAATGCAGCTAAATCGCTGTTTTGCAGATATGTTTGGCTATATGAAAACAATTGAAACACTTGAAAAACTGAGGCAAATTGAACACTTAAAACCTGAAACAAAGATTAATTTATTGAATAAAATTCAAGTACTAGTCAAAGCCATTATTTTTATGAAAGTAAGCAGTAACATCAAATTAAACTCAGAAGAAAAGATGATTTATAAAACCAGTTTAGCTCCGTATGTAAATAATAATTTAAGACTATTTTTTTATTATCATACCTATGCTTTTGAATATAAACTTAGAATGCTCAAACAAAACCTCTTTCGATATAGAAGTTTTTATTATAAAAGTTTGAGATAATCAAAATAATGACTGAGATTAGAAAAAATATTAGGTCTGGAGTATTTTATACTGCTATTTCAAAATACAGTAATATTGCTGCGAGTATTATTATTAGTGCTGTACTTGCAAGATTATTAACACCAAGCGAATTTGGTGTAGTTGCAATAATTATTGTTTTTATCTCGTTTTTCAATTTATTAAGTAGTTTTGGTATAGGATCAGCTGTAGTTCAGAATAAATCTCTTTCAGATGAGGACATTTCATCTATTTTTACATTTTCAATTTTATTCGGATTTATTTTAGCTGTAATATTTTTTTTCATTTCTCCGATAATTGCTTCTTTTTACAATCAACCAGTATTAGCTAATCTTTCAAGATTAATGTCTTTAACAATATTTTTTAATTCCTTACAAATTGTACCTAATGCAGTTAACTTAAAAAATTTAAGATTTAGAGAACTTGGCATTATTAGTATTGGAGTCCATGTTTTAAGCGGAATAATTGCAGTGGTGTTAGCATATATGGGATTCAGTTACTATGCTCTAATAATTAATAGTATTATTAACGCCTTACTTTTGTTTATTGCATATTATTATCTTGCCCCTATTAAGCCAACATTAAGTATTAAGTTTGGATCAATAAATAAAATAATTAAGTATTCAACATTTCAATTTTTATTTCAGTTCATTAATTATTTCTCTGGGAATACTGACAGCCTGCTAATAGGAAAATTTTTTAATGCATCAGCTCTTGGATTTTATGACAAGGCAGTAAGATTAATGTTAATGCCGGTACAAAATCTTACACATGTAATCACTCCAGTTTTACATCCAGTTTTATCAGAATACCAAGACGACAAAACAGTGATTTATAATACTTATGTTAGAATTGTTAAACTGCTTGCTTTGATAGGTTTTCCATTATCTGTTTTTCTTCATTTCAATGCTTCAGAAATTATTAATATTATTTATGGTCCACAGTGGAATCAGAGTATTCCCGTATTTAAGTTATTAGCTCTTTCTGTTGGTATTCAGATTATCTTATCAAGCGGTGGTTCTATTTGCCAAGCAACAAATAGAACAGATTTATTATTTTACTCAGGATTACTAAGCACAATTGTAATGTTGCTTGGAATTTCTTATGGAGTGTTCATAGGAAAGAGCTTAGTATCTATAGGTTTTGGAATATTATTCGCAGTTAGTATAAATGTATTTCAAGCCTTCTATTTGGTAATTAAGCATGCACTTAATCAGTCGTATACCAGATTTTTAAAAGTACTAGTTTTTCCAGTAATTTTAAGTATAGGTGTGGCATCTACTTTATGGTTGATTTCTTTTCTAACAATAGGCAACATAATTGTTTCGTTACTAATTAAATTTTTCATAACAATCTTTACTATCTTTCTTATTCTTTTAATGTCTAAAGAAAATCTGAGTTTTTTAAAAGAAAATGGGCTTAAACTGCTCAAAAAGTAAGTTGCTGCATGAAGAGTTTTTAATTTTGGGGACTTCCGGGGATGTCCATAGTCCATAATTTTACTCTTCTTAAAGACTAATATTTTGAAAAATTTACTTGATTAATGTAGAAACATGACTCTAAATGGGAAAAAATACATCTATTGAAATACAGACCATAATCAATTTTCTACTTATAATGTTTTTACAGATATTAAATAAGTGTCACTTTAAGAATTGTTGCTTCAAAATGTACAAAAATTGCACAAACATGGCTCAAAAATTGATACACATGAACCGGTTTTGGAATCATATTTCAAAGTTCATTTTAAATTGCAAAAAGATAAAAACTAGTTTATAGAAAAAATAATTAATATAATTAAATAGGATTACAAAATATGCAAGTACCATTTCTTGATTTAAAGATTCAGTACAAATCAATAAAAAATGAAATTGATCCAGCAATACAAAATATTTTAGACAATACTGCTTTCGTTCTCGGCAAGGCTGTCTCGGATTTTGAAACTGAGTTTGCCCATGAGCATGCTGTAAAACACTGTCTTGGCGTAAGTTCGGGCACAGACGGAAATCATCTAGCTCTTTGGGCACTTGGCGTAAAAGCAGGTGACGAAGTAATAGTTCCGGCTAATACATTCATCGCAACAGCTTGGGGTGCAACTTTATGCGGAGCCACTCCAGTTTTTGTAGATTGTGAACCCGGTTCATACAACATTGATCCCAATAAAGTTGAAGCTGCAATTACAAAAAAAACAAAAGCAATTGTTGCTGTTCATCTTTATGGCCAACCTGCAGATTTAGACCCGCTTAAGGAAATTGCAGCAAAGCATAAAATTTTGTTAGTTGAAGATTGTGCACAATCCCATTTTGCAGAGTATAAGGGCAGAAGAGTGGGCGGGTTGTCAGATGCAGCCTCTTTTAGTTTTTACCCTGGCAAAAATTTAGGTGCTTATGGAGAAGGTGGTGCGGTAACAACTAATAATGATGAAGTAGCAAAAATTGTGAAAATGCTGCGTGATCATGGAGCTGTACAGAAATATAATCATGAAATACTTGGTCATAATTATCGAATGGAAGGAATTCAAGGAGCTGTCCTTGGCGTAAAATTAAAACATCTTAACAAGTGGACGAATGGTAGAAGAAATGTAGCCCAAAAATATAACGAGCTTCTTAAAAAAACTGACGCTATCACCTTACCTAAAGAAATGAGTTATGCAAAACATGTTTACCATTTGTTTGTAATTAAAGTTAACAACGGCGGAAGTCAAAAAAGAGATGAATTGGCACAGTATCTAAATAGTAAGGGTATATCTACTGGACTTCATTATCCTATACCCTTGCATTTACAACCATGTTTTAGAAATCTAGGATATAAAAAAGGTCAGTTTCCTGTTACTGAAAGCTTAGCCGAAACCGGTATTTCATTGCCCATGTACCCTGAGATTACCGATGAACAAATTGGTTATGTTTGTGAATCTATAAATCAATTTTTTGCAAAATGATTTTTTAGAATTGAGCAATTCTCATTTTGAGAGAATTAATCCTTATGTGACCATTTACGTTTCTTAATTATACTATTTTTTCTAAATTTACAGTTAGCATAAAATTTGCTAAAGAAAGATACTCTTAATCTACAAACTTAAAATTTAAGGGAAGAATAAAATTAATCTGCACTATTGGATTTCATTTTAATACACAATATAATTATACAGATAAAGTCATGATCATTTATTAAATAAGGAAATACCTTGAAGTTTTTATCAATCTTATTCATCTTTTTATTAATCATTTTTAGTCCTTACATTAATGCTCAAATAACGGATCAAGAATTGGGTGCCAGTGCAGACTATAGATACCGCGCTGGTTTGTACGATTTTTCAGACGAAGGTGCTGTAAATATTAAAGTTTCCGTTTGGGGTTATGTAGCTAGACCAGGAAAATATATTGTTCCTGATTACACCACTGTTAGTGATTTGCTATCCTATGCTGGTGGCCC
>JACAFC010000176.1 GCA_013388515.1 Ignavibacteriaceae bacterium
GAATACCGATTTAGATGCAGTCAGCTTAGAATTAAAAAATAAGTACCTGGTTGAAGATAAAAAATTCCAGGAAGCAGTAAATAATTTCAATATGCTTGCAGCAAAATATAAAGAAAATCCTTTTGTTGAAAAATTTTCTCTGTTCAATGCCGGTTTTGTTTATCTCAAATACCTGAATGATTACAAGAGCGCTCTAGAAAAGTTTAATGAACTAATTATAAAATATTCAAATGATGATTTGTTAGCGGAGGTTAAATATCTTTTAGGAGTAATGGAATCAATTCCAGGTTATGGTACTACTCAACCCAAATTATCAAACGGTGAACCAAAACAACCATACAATTTTGAACTGCAGCAGAATTTTCCCAATCCCTTTAATCCAACGACTAAGATTCATTTTTCTATTGCTGAAGAAGGACAGTACACGTTAAGAATCTATAATATTCTAGGACAAGAAGTAAAAGTTTTATTTGAACATTATCTAAAATCAGGAAGTTATGACTTTAATTATAATGCCTCAGATTTAGCATCTGGAGTATATATTTATCAAATATCTGGGGAAAATAAGATTTTATCAAAGAAGATGATTTTAATGAGGTAAGGAGAAGTCAAGATGATAAAAGTAACTATTGATATTTTAAGTAGGATATTCTTACTGAGTCAAATGGTGAGTGTGTTAGTATTTTCACAAAACACATTTATTAAAATTTACTCTGGTATGGCTATCGTTGGACATTCCGCAGTTCAAACTCCCGATAGTGGTTTTGCAATTTTTAGTTATACATCTGAAAACAAAGCAATACTCATAAAGACAAATAATTATGGAGATACCTTATGGACAAAGCTATATAGCAATGGAAATCAACATCCTTATGAGGGATATACAGTAAAACAAACCTTTGATGGGGGTTTTATTGTCGGATATGGTAATACTATAATAGCTACCGAAAGTAATGGAGATATAAAGTGGGTTTATAATTTTACCCTTGGTAATGTTATCAATCTTGAAGAGAGTAGAGATTCAGGCTTTGTAATAACAGGATATCTTTTTCAGGACCCAGGTGTAACTAATGTGTATGCTCATCTTTCCAAGATAAATAAAGATGGTAACTTATTGTGGTTAAAAGAATATGGAACTGGCGTAGAATTCAGGGCAAAAGGAAAATATGTCCAAGTTACTTCAGATAGTGGATTTATTATTACGGGGAATCTCATGGCTTTGGAGGATTATATCTATGTAATAAAAACTGATTCCGACGGTGATACCTTATGGACAAAAACTTATGGGGGATTTCGTAATGAAAGCTATTCGGTTGTTGAAACAAAAGATAGTAATTATTTTATTACAGGTCGTTATCCTGAACACGCTTGTGAATATTGTGAACTATACTCACATACTTGGTTATTGAAATTAGATCAAAATGGTGATACAATTTGGACTAAGAAATATATTTTTGATTTTAATGATCAATCAAGGGTTGGTAAGCAAACCAAAGATGGTGGGTACATTCTTACCGGTGTGAAATATGCTATCGATACTAAGCATCATTTATTTGTTGCTAAGCTTGATGAGTGGGGTGATACACTTTGGACGAAAACATTATTGGATGAAAACTTTAGCGATTCCGAAGGATATGACATTATAGAAACCTATGATGGAGGTTATGCGGTGACAGGTTCCGTAAGTTACAGTAATGGTCAAAGCGATATGCTGCTTCTCAAGTTAGACAAAGATGGTAATATAACATCAGTGGATGGTAACGAAGGAAACTTAATACCACCGGAGTTTTCACTTCAACAAAACTACCCTAACCCGTTTAACCCAACGACTAAGATTCATTTTTCAATTTCTGAAACAGGGCAATACACATTAAAAATATTTAATATTTTAGGTCAAGAAGTTAAAACCTTGTTTGATGAATATCTTAACTCTGGAGTCTATGACGTTGAATTTAATGCAGGTACATTACCGTCTGGTGTATATATTTACCAATTGAGCGGTAATAAGATAATATTGTCAAAGAAATTGATATTAATGAGGTAGGGAGGTGAGTAACATGGTAAGGATTAGTATTTTCTCGTACTGCTTTGTATACACAATAATTTTTTTCATTATAATTACAGTTAAATCAACCGAAGCGCAAAACCCTGAATGGATTGATTATACTTATGGAAATGAAGTAAATGCAGTCGCTGTGGAAGATGAAATTATTTGGGTAGGGACATCAGGAGGGCTCGTAAAAATAAATACCCATACATCCGAAACAACATTTTTTAATAGAAGTAATTCTGGTTTACCGAGCAATAATATTTCTACTATACAAGTAGATGATGAAGGAAATAAATGGATTGGGACGATTGATGCCGGGTTAGCTTTATTTGATGATATTAGCTGGAGAGTGTTCAATACAATCAACCCTGGCTTTCCTACTTCTTATATTTCTTCCATCGCTATTGATAGAAATAGAAATAAGTGGATTGGTACTTCTGCCGGATTAATAAAATACGATGATACATTATGGATATTTTACGACATTAGCAATTCTGGATTACCACACAATATGGTTTCAACATTAGCTTTTGACTCAGCTGGAGTTTTATGGGTTGGCACATTAGATGGTTTATGCAAATATGATGGTATAAATTGGACAGTTTATAATAAATCAAACTCAGAATTACCCGATAATGATATATCCGCACTTATGATCGATAAGTCTAATATCAAATGGATTGGATGCAATGGATTAACAAAGTATAACGACACAACTTGGACAAATTATAACAGTACCAATTCAGGGTTAATTGATACTTGGATAAAATCACTGGCTATTGACACTAATCAAAATATTTGGATTGGGGGCTTGTTTTTAATAAGGTTTAATGGAAATAACTGGACAATTTACGACACTACAAATTCAGGTTTGCCCGGTATTAATGTTTTTTCTTTGTGTGTCGATAAAACCAATAACATTCTTGTTGGTACGGCTTATAACGGATTGGCGAAATTTAACAGAACAGATTGGACTTATTACAATACCAGTAATTCAAGCTTACCAAGTAATGATGTACACGCTCTTGCGGTTGATAACGAATTGAATAAATGGATTGGAACCGGTTATGATGGTCTTGCTAAATTTGATGGGCATGACTGGACAGTTTATAATACCGAAAATTCCGGGTTACCCGAGAATTATATAAGGGATATTCTAATTGATAAAAATAATAACAAATGGATTGCTACTGCCTATTATGGATTAGTTAAATTTAACGATACGACATGGGCGGTATACAACCACTCCAATTCTGGTCTGCCCCACAATATGGTAACAAGCGTGGATGCGGATGATAGCAATAATTTATGGATTGGCACATGGGGCGGTTTAGCTAAGTTTGATGGGACTAATTGGTTTGTATTTGATAAAACAAATTCCGGTTTGCCTGAAGACATTATCAGGATTTTAGCTATAGATGAGAAAAACGCGAAATGGATCAGCACTTCAGAAAGCGGCTTAATTAAATTTGATGATCTTAATTGGACTGTTTATAACGTAAATAATTCAGGATTGCCTAGTAATAAAATTAGCTCATTAGCTACAGATAGTGCTGGTAATAAATGGATAGGGACATTAGACGGTGGTCTTGTTAAGTACGATGGTTTAAGTTGGATAGTTTACGATACAAGTAATTCACAACTTCCAGATAATTCAGTTTATTCAGTTGTTATTGATGAATTTGATAATAAATGGTTTGGAACATACAGACGGGGTTTAGTAAAATTTGATAATGTGAACTGGACAATATATAATACCAAGAATTCAGGCTTACCGGAAAATGAAGTCCAAACCATTATAATAGATTTATATGATAATAAATGGATAGGAACAAATAGAGGAGGATTAGCGATCTTTAAGGAGGGAGGTATTACAAGTATAGATGAGCATTTAACAGAGGCATTAACTTTGCCATCATGGTCTTTACTTCAGCAGAACTATCCCAATCCATTTAATCCTTTAACAACCATAAATTACCAGCTACCAAAGGAAAGTTTTGTCACATTAAGAGTATATGATATACTTGGCAATCAAGTTGCTGAAATAGTAAATGGATTTCAAAGTGCAGGTAATTATGCAGTTAGTTTTCCTGGGCACAATTTGAAGCTAACAAGCGGAACATATTTCTACCAATTGCGGGCAGGTGATTTTGTGAGCGTGAAAAAAATGTTATTGTTGAAATAATTACTCTTGGATTCGATAAATAAAGATTAATCCAATTTCTTATAACTAAAGAATGGAACTAATTTGAAGCGAATAATTATTTTTATCTCGTTATTGATTACTCTCTACCATGCAGAGGGAATAGCAAAAAAATACAAAGGAGGAGAATACCTCACTAAAAATGCTTTTTTGTATGGGCGGTTTGAAACCCGCTGCAAACCGCCGCATGGTTCAGGATTTCTTGCGACCTTCTTCACCTTCAATTTTGAAATGCAATCCTCGGAACAATGGAATGAAATTGCATTTGATTTTTTGAGCCGTTACGAACATGATGTGCAGTTACTGACCATTGGTCCTGGTCAAGTTCTCCACAATAGTCATAAATGGGTTGATTTCGTACTAAGTGATGATTTCCATAATTACGGTTTCGAATGGACACCGGAATATATCGCTTGGTTTATTGATGGAGTTGAAGTTTATCGCCGAACTCAGCCGGACATTGCTGGATTCATGTATCCCCAAAAGATCGGGATGGATATCTGGCAGCCATCTTATGTGAATTGGTCTGGACAGTTTGATGAAAGGGTATTGCCGGTGTTCGCCCATTATGATTGGGCAAGCTATTCTGCTTATACTCCTGGAGTTGGTAACACAGGCACAAACAATAATTTCACACTTCAATGGAAGGATGAATTCGATTCATTAGATAATAACCGCTGGGAAAAGTACACAGGAACATTTGATGGAAATAATTGTGATTTTGTTCCTGAAAATGTTGTTCTGCAAAATGGTAAAATGATTCTGTGTTTAACAAAAGAAAACCCATTGGGCTTTATCGATGAATCGCCGCCAGTTGTTTTGTGGACTCGAGCTATTGGAAATACAATTCAAGTCGGTTTTTCTGAGGATGTTGACAAAACCAGTGCTGAAACCAAATCCAATTATACTATTAGCGGAATAACGATTACAGATGCCGTTTTATTACAGGATCATCGAACAGTTGCACTAAAGGTGAATGATTTAAATCCAGAAGTGAGTTATAATTTAATTGTGCTTCGTGTTAAAGATAACAGCAGTAATCATAACATGATCGCTGGGCAATTAATCAACATTAAATCTGCTAGACAATTAACCTTTCCGGTTTATATAAATGTTGGGGGAACTGCTTATGGTGACTATCTTGGTGATCAGGTATGGAGTCCAAATCTTGAGTATGGTCATTTAGATGGTTCTTCCACACATTGGCCTTCATCAATTGATATTCAAGGTGCAGATGACGATACAGTTTACCTTTCTGATCTTGAAGATATTGTTGAATACCGTATACGTGTTCCAAATGGAATATACCGTTTATCTTTGCTTTTTGCAGAAAACAAAAATAAAGATATTGGCTCACGTATTTTTGATATCCTTGTTGAAGGAAATGTGATAGCCAAGGATTTGGATCTAATTGCTCAGGTTGGTGCTCATTCTGCTTATCAACTAATCTCAGATAATATTGTGATAGAAGATGAAATAATTGATATTCATTTCAATTACATATGGAATTTGTCGCTATTGAATGGTATTGTAGTAAAACAAATAAGCACAGATTTGGATGAAGGATTTTTAGAGATACCGGATAGTAAATATCAAGTACTCCAAAATTATCCAAATCCCTTTAATCCCTTAACAACCATTAGTTATCAATTGCCAAAAGACAGTCAAGTAACATTAAGAGTATATGATATACTTGGAAATCAAGTTGCTGAATTAGTAAATGGATTTCAAAGTGCAGGTAATTACAATGTTAACTTTCCCTCAGATCATTTGAAACTAGCCAGTGGTACATATTATTATCATCTGCTAGTGGATGAGTTTGGTAGCGTTAAAAAAATGATGCTGATTAAATGATCATTTATTAAATTGTTTTTAAGATTTTTATACTTTTTACTGATAAGCCCATCTTAATAGTAATATTGAGTAATTTATATCAATAAACACTATCCTTCATTTTGTAACAAACAAAGGACACGAATTTGAGAAGAAGATTTTTAATTAGTATTTCAGTTTTAATTTTATTTTATAAGCAGGCTGCTATAGGACAAGTTGACTTGAGTGTAATGACATTCAACATTTGGCAGGAAGGTACATCAGTCGCTAATGGTTTCAATAAAATTCGAGATGTAATTGTGAACGTGAATCCCGATATAATTGGCTTTGCTGAGGTTAGAAATTATGGCGGGCAAAATTGGACGACGAAAATGGCTGCTGAACTATCTTTAAATGGATTAAATTATTATGCAAAGTTCGCTGGTGGAGATGTATCTCTGATTAGCAAATATCCTATCCTTGATTCAGTTCTAATTAATAATCAGGCAAACTCAATTGCTGGTTTTACGATAGAAGTATTAGGAAAAAAAATCATAGTGATTGTTGGGCATCTAGATTATAATCATTATGCATGCTATCTTCCTCGCGGCTATAATGGAGGCGACCCTGACTGGAATATGATTAACGATGGTCAGGGCAATCCATTGCCAGTAAAAGATACAAATATAATAGCAGCTTATAATCTGAAATCTTTAAGAGATGAACAGATGAAAGTATTTTTTAATTATGTAAGAGATAAAAGTGATCCAATAATTTTTATGGGAGACTTTAATGAACCTTCTCACTTTGATTGGACAGCAAACACAGCTAATCTGTTTGATCATAATGGTGTGGTTTTTTCCTGGCATACTTGTGCCGCATTATCTGACAGCGGATTTACCGATTCTTATCGTGAGTTCTTTCCAGATGAGGTGATGAATCCTGGGATAACTTGGCCTAGCCTTGCACATGGTGTAGGTTCGACAAGTTGGACGCCCAAAGCTGATGAACGTGATAGGATTGATTTTATTTTTTATAAAGGAGATAGTATAGCTACTTCTTATGCAGCATTAGTTGGTCCTAAAGAGTCGTATGATCATAATGTTATTACAACTTCATTTACGGAATATGAAAATTTTTTAGCCGATTCATTACTCTGGCCTTCTGACCATAAAGCAGTGCTCGTAAAGCTTAGATTTCAAAATTAACTTGTATTGGTGAAATTAAACTTGTCAGCATGAAATACTATTTGAAAATAATTATCCAAATCTGTTTAATTGTAATTCTACCACCAGAGAAAAGAAAGTCTTTTTAAATTAAAGATGATCAATATTCTGGTCAGAGAAACGGTTTAATTGGTTGACGAATACCGAGGGTGGGAGATAATTCGGCGATCTTTAAAACTGCAAATTCAAATACTTCAAGAAGCACTTGTTAATGTCAACTTCGAGCAGTTAATCTTATCTGCTTGAAAGTATAAATAAAATCCTTGTCTTCAATTAAAATGTGAAGTTTTAGGAAACCAGCTTCATTAACCAAAGGGATGAAACACTTTCCACTAATTCTTTCTGATGGATATAGATCAGTTTTTCTGATAACCTCATTTTGCCAGAAATTTTTAGTATCCAGCAGCTCAGCTTTTCTAGCATTGTAATTTTCATTTTCAATAATCTGTTTTGTAGCGAAATAATCGATATCATTAATTAAGTTTTCAACTACTTTTTCTCTAGAGCTTAGTGCAGCATCCGAAATGATACTTAACAATCCGAACACCGCATTAATATTTGTTGATGTTTTATACTCACTTTCTCTATTCTTACACTGTTGACTTATTTCTACAATTTTCATCTCTGGATCAATTGCGTACATAGTATCCCATTGTGGTTGAAGTCTGATCAAATTATTATCAAAGGTTTCGACAAATATTCTGTTTGGCTCGACAAAAATGGGATGCTCTGAATTATTTTCAATTGAAATTAAAAAAGTAAAATCATTATCCAGCTGCTCCTCAAAATTAACGGAAACGACAATGCTGTCAATTTCTTTGGAGATAATTTCTCTTCCCATCAAATATTCAGTTTGCTCATCAAAAGTGGAAAGTTTGTATATATCTGATGCCATATAGCAAGAGGAAATAAAAACAGTTGTGATAATAAATATTGCTCGTATAATTAAGTATGATTTCATACTAGGTTCCTCTTTTATTGATGCTTCGGCATACTCAAATGTTAAGCCAGGTAAAGTTGAGATTATAAGTATTATTCAACATGGGGGAAATTAATCTGTCATTAAAATTAGAATTGCTGTAGTCTCAAGTAAACAGTTTCATGTTAAGAGGCTATTTAAGAGAGGTTGTAATCTCAGTAATAACTCGGAGAAAAAAAAACGGGTAATTAACCCGTCTTTAAAATTTGGAATTTATAATTATTCAACCTGGGAATGGAATTTTTAGTTCCTGTCCAATCTGAATTAAATCCGGATTTTTCAAAATATCTTTATTAGCGTTAAAAATATCCATGTACTTGTTTGCATTCCCAAGATACTTCTTAGCAATTACGCTTAAGTTTTCACCTTTAACAACTTTATGAAGATGAAAATAGGCAGAATTAGCAACCTTCAAATCTGCACTTATATCAGTGTGTGCTTCACCACCGATTGATTTTATTTTATCCCATACAAGATTTTTTTCATATTGAGTATTAACCGTACCGCTCAGTTTTAATACACCGCCTTCTTCCTTTGATGTTATACCCTTACAAAGTTGATTTGCAAGATCAACTGCTGCACGATATTTATCTGAGAGAGACATGACTCTTCCTTTCGCTAATTAATAAAAAAGTTGATTAGTAGAGATTTAAAGACTGAGTTTCTTTTTCTAAATAGATTACTCTTGCCTGCTACAATTTAGTAAAAAAAAGTCAATTACCTAATTGAAGTTTCGATCAAAATTTAAATTAAAGGTAATTTTGAAAATGGAACTAGAGATCGTTCTGCAGGGCTTTTTTTGTAAGGAAAACTGAAATGATTGTAATGCTTAAGGAGAATATTGCAATAATAATGGAGGAAAGATAAATACTTTTCAGCCGCTCTTTAAATCCGAAAACATCATTGTAATAATTATAAATTGGTATGAATGAAACTGCAACTAAAAATACTATCAGCACTATGCTGAACAAAAACGTTAGTGATGCACCCTGAGATGAGGCAATTCTGATTGGGCTTTTCTCTTTAAGATTAATAAACAGAGATCCCATTCCAAAGTTTAATGAAACCATTGCTAATGTGATGAAACCGATATTGATTGATGCTGTTAGGAACAATTCCTTAGGGAAATTTAGATGCGAAAAATAATTCAGACCTTGGCCCAATAAAAATATAAATGAGAATATTAAACCGAATTTTATTCCAACAATTTTTTGTATGGAAATTGGGGAACTTTTCAATTTCCAGTATGCATCGCCCTCCAAACTGATAGCCGGAAATGCAAATCTTAAAGATAATGATGATATTAGAAATAAGTTGAAAGAAAATATTACTAGGTAAACTATTGCTCTTAAATGATAGCTGTACGCATTTAGCAGATTGCCGTCAATTCCTCCCAAACTTATTACAAATATTACTATTAAAAAAATTATTACTGCAAGATGAATCCATTGTCCCGGTTCACGAAAAAATTGGAGAAATTCTTTCTTAAGCAAAACATCTATTTGCGGCGTAAAAAAAGATTTGTTCTTGAATATCTGCTTCGATTTCTGTCTTTTCGTTTGCCGGGTATTTTTAATTTTGAGTTCAAATGATTCCAGCCAAGTTTTGTAGTAAAGTTTTTTTGCAATGAATAAAGCTGCACTTAAAAATATAATTGAAGTACCAAAGAGCAAACCGATATATGGTAAAGCATTCATTGGCTCACGAGCAGTAAACCAATAAAGCGAATCAGCTATCCAAAAATTTGGAAGGAATTTAATTAACGCATTGTCGAGCGATGCAAAATATCCGTTAATGTTTGGATAATACTTCATCACTTGCTCAACAATGGAAATTGGACTGCTCAATTTGAAGAATGTTACAAGTCCCAATAAGTAAATGCTGATTGTACCTGTTACTACTTTTTTCAATCCAATTTTTAATGAAAGGTGAATTATAAGCATCAGAATGATTACGCCTGCTGACGCCGCTATCATTACAAATGGAAGCAGCATGCAAAAGAAAAAGAATATCACGAATAGAAAATTAATCTTGAAGTAAACAGAATAGCCGAGCATTACTGCAGAAATCATCAGCATCATTGTGGTTGAGCTGTAGAAAAAGTTATCCAAAAACTTTATTGAAAAGATTTTAATAATTGAAATAGGTTTTGTGATTAGATAAAAAACTTCTTTAGACTTATAAAGCGTAGAAAATGAGACGATAATATTCCCAGCGTTCACAGCCATGAAGAAAATAAAAAGTATAATAGATACAAATCTGTGCAGCAGAAATGTACCGATTCTTATTTCTTCTAAAAGATAAGACAGCGATGAAAGAGTGAAAAAGTAAATTCCGACTGCAAATACAATGTAAACCGAAGCTGATCCAAGATTTTTTAAAATACTTACCGGCTTCAGATCAGTGTTTATTTTGGCGAAACTAATAAGCTTAAATTTTAGTATATGAAGAATTTGCTTCATTGTTATTTGGTTAGTTCAAGGAAAACTTCTTCAAAATTCTGATTTAGGTTGGCTTTAATGGTTTCGATAGCTTCTCTATCATCTTCGTAAATCATCTTGCCCTGTTTAATTATTCCAATTCGCGAACAAACTTCTTCAGCAAAGGATAAGCTGTGAGTTGAAACGAAAACCGCAGCGCCTTCAGCAACTTTTTGTTTTAAGATTTTTTTAACAAGCACAGCACTCTGTGGATCAAGTCCCACCATTGGTTCATCAAGAACAATCAACTTGGGGTTGTGCAAGAGGGCAGAGGCAATTGTAATTCGCTGCTTCATTCCCTGTGAATATTCTTCTGTTCGTTTATCTAGCCAGTTTTCAATCTTAAGTAAATCTACTAGTTCATCAATTTTATTTTGTAACTGTTTCTTGTTAAGGTTATACAGCCCGCCGCTGAAAAACATAAACTCTCGTCCCGTTAGTTTATCATACAAGTAGGGTTGATCTGGGACAAAACCAATCTTCAACTTAGCAGAAACGGGATCTTTTTTAATGTCTGTTCCATCAATCGAAATTGTGCCAGAAGTTGGTGAGTAAATTCCCGCAATCATTTTTATCGTTGTCGTTTTTCCGGCACCATTCTGACCTAAAAAACCGTATAGTTCACCTTTGTTGATACTGATTGAAATTCCGTCAACTGCAGCAAATGATCCGAACTTTTTAACAAGATTTTTTATCTGAAGCATGATTTAATTTTAGCAAAGCGAATGCCACCTCTTTAAGTCAATAGAACACAGATAGTTCAGATTTGGCACATTTTCACTGATTTAATCTGCGTGAATCATAATAATCTGAATTATCAGCGTTCTTCTTTTTTTTATTTGTAAAAATTTCTTAAAAGTTGTAAAAAGGGGAGCAGATGAAATAAAAAAGGCGAGATAAAAATCTCACCTTGAATCGGGTAAGAAGGATTATCTTAATAATCCATACCGCCCATTCCTCCAGGAGGCATTGCAGGCATTGGTTGTTCTTTTTCTTTCTTCTCATAAACAACGGCTTCGGTTGTAATGAGTAAGGAAGCGACAGATGCTGCATTCTCAAGAGCAATTCGGGCAACTTTTGTTGGATCAATAACTCCAGCTTTAATTAAGTTCTCATAAGTTTCAGTTGCGGCGTTAAATCCATAGTCATCTTTTCCTTCTTTAACTTTCTGCAATACCACTGAACCATCTAAACCTGCGTTGTTTACGATTTGTTTTAACGGTTCTTCGAGTGCTTTTTGGATTATCTTAATTCCGGTTGTTTGGTCAGCATTATCACCTTCTAGTTTTTCGAGAACGGAGATCGCTCTAACAAAGCTAACACCACCGCCAGTAACAATACCTTCTTCAACTGCAGCGCGAGTTGCATGAAGTGCATCTTCAACTCTTGCTTTCTTTTCTTTCATTTCAACTTCGGTTGAAGCACCAATTTTAAGTACAGCAACACCGCCGGAAAGTTTTGCTAATCTTTCCTGAAGTTTTTCTTTATCATAATCAGATGTTGTTTTGTCAATTTGGGCTTTGATTTCGTTGATTCTCTTTTTGATTTCATCGGCTTTGCCGGCACCTTCAACAATTGTAGTATTGTCTTTATCTACAACAACTTTCTTTGCAGTTCCCAAGTAAGAAATAGTTGCATTTTCTAACTTGAATCCGCGTTCTTCAGAAATAACGGTACCGTTTGTTAAAGTAGCAATATCTTCTAACATTGCTTTTCTTCTGTCGCCAAATCCTGGAGCTTTTACCGCAATAACCTTCAAAGTTCCGCGAATCTTATTAACAACTAAAGTAGCTAGAGCTTCACCTTCAACATCTTCAGCAATAAGTAAAAGAGATCTGCCTTGTTGAGCAATCTTCTCAAGAATTGGGAGAAGGTCTTTCATTGCAGAAACTTTTTTATCATGAATGATGATGAAAGGATCTTCAAGAACTGCTTCCATTGATTCGGTATCGGTTACAAAATAAGGTGAAAGATAACCGCGGTCGAACTGCATACCTTCAACAACTTCCAAAGAAGTTTCAGTACCTTTAGCTTCTTCAACTGTAATAACGCCATCTTTGCCAACTTTTTCCATAGCGTCGGCAATTAAATCGCCAATAGATTTATCGTTGTTAGCAGAAATTGCACCAACTTGAGCGATTTCATTTCTGCCTTCAACTTCTTTACTAACAGATTTTAGATGTTCAATAACCTTGTTAACTGCTTTGTCAATTCCGCGTTTCAAATCCATTGGATTTGCACCCGCAGTTACATTCTTTAAACCTTCTCTATAAATAGCTTGTGCAAGAACAGTTGCGGTAGTTGTACCGTCACCGGCGACGTCGCTTGTTTTGCTGGCGACTTCGCGAACCATCTGCGCACCCATATTTTCCGTTGCATCTTCAAGCTCAATTTCTTTTGCAACAGTAACACCATCTTTAGTAACGGTTGGTGCACCGAATTTCTTTTCAAGAATAACATTGCGTCCTTTAGGGCCAAGTGTAACTTTAACAGCGTTAGCTAGTTTGTCCACGCCTTTTTTAATTTTATTGCGTGCTTCGCTGTCGTACTCAATTAATTTTGAAGCCATTATTTTTTCTCCTTTGTTTAATTTTCAATTTTTTAACCAACGATTGCAAAGATGTCACTTTCGCGCATTATCAGATAATCTTCGCCGTCAACAGTAACTTCGGTACCGCTGTATTTTCCATAAAGAACTTTATCACCTTCTTTAACTTCCAATTTTACTAATTTACCGTCGTCAGCAACTTTGCCTGGACCAACTGCTACAATGGTACCTTCGATTGGTTTTTCCTTTGCTGTATCAGGTAGGATGATTCCGCCTTTGGTTTTTTCTTCAGCTTCCATAGGTTTAATCACTACACGATCTGCGAGGGGTTTTAATTTTAATTTAGCCATTTGAACCTCCAAATTGTTTGATTTTGATTAAATTTTGCATATGTATTAGCACTCTATTTTTGTGAGTGCTAATATAATCTTTCTAGATAGTTTTGTCAAGATTGAGGAAAATAGGACACGGATCGAACTGATTGAACAGATGAAAACAGATCAGTCGAATTCCGTTGGATCTGTTACATCTGTGTGCCATTGACTTGAAACTAAACTTTTGCACGGATTTCGTTAAGTTGCAGTAAGGAAAATTATTCTACTAACAATGCTTACTCATCTCAAAAACGAACTAGCCTCACTTAAAAATCATATTAAGGATTTAGACAGAAAAGTTCTTACCATCTTTTTAAGTTTGGGAATTCTTCAGACAATTTCGTGGTACATTACCTCACGGAAATTCTTTCGGGCAAATTTATTTGAGTACTACCAGTTCCATCCGCAAGTTTATTTGATTGAATATCTTTACTGGTTCATTGGTGATTTTGTAACATTTTTCGTACTTCCGGTTATTATCATACGTTTTTTCTTCAAAGAGAAATTATCAAGCTATGGTTTGCAAATCGGTGATTACAAAATCGGGCTAAAGATCACCTTAGTCTTTATCTTAATCATGCTTTCTCTCGTTTGGTTTGTTTCTGCAACCAATTCCTTTGCCAATGTTTATCCGCATTTGCAATCAGCAAGAGAATCCTGGACTATTTTCTTCATCTTCGAATTAGGTTTGTTTGTTTACATGATTGCATGGGAATTTATCTGGCGCGGCTTTATGTTGTTTGGGCTTTATGAAAAATTTGGATTCTATTCCATCTTTATTCAGATGATTCCGTTTGTTATTTTGCATAACGGAAAACCAATGCTCGAAACGTTCGGCGCAATTTTGGCTGGATTGGCTTTAGGAATTTTAGCTCTTCGTACTAAATCTATTTTTTATTGTGTAATTGCTCACATGAGTGTTATGTTCAGTATAGATTTGATTTCAAGTTTAAGATATCGTGCTAACGATTTTGGAGTTGGTTTTTCTTCACTAATGAATATCATCAAAACATTATTTTCGTAAATACATCACCATGTGAGAGGTTATAAATGAGATTTGCATTAAACATTGATCATATTGCAACACTTAGAAACGCAAGGGGAGAAGTTCAGCCCGATCCCGTGACTGCTGCATTGATTGCCGAGCAAGCTGGAGTGGATGGAATTGTGGTTCATTTGCGTGAAGACAGAAGACATATTAACGAAAGAGATGTTCGTCTTTTACGGGAATTGATAACCACTAAACTTGATTTAGAAATGGCGGCAACTGAAGAGATCATTAAAATTGCATGCGATGTTGGTCCTGAATTAGCAACTATTGTTCCTGAAAAAAGACAAGAACTAACAACCGAAGGCGGAATAAGTGTTATTGATAATGTTGCCCGTCTGAAAGAAACAGTTAACACGTTGCATAAATTTGAAATTGAAGTCTCGATGTTTGTTGAACCGGACATAAACCAAATTGATGCTTCTGCAGAGATTAACGCGGATTATGTTGAACTGCACACAGGAGTTTTTGCTAATGCACTTACTGAGGAAGAACAGTTTGATGAACTCGATAGAATTAGGACCGCTGCTAAACATGCTAAAAAACTTGGTCTCGGAGTAAATGCAGGACATGGTTTGAACTACTCCAACATAAAAATTTTCCGTGAACTTGAAGATATTGATGAAGTAAGCATTGGCCATGCAATAATTGCCCGCGCTGTTTTTGTTGGACTAAAAGAGGCAGTTAGGGAGATGTTTATGTTAATGCGTTTGTAGGGAATAGCCTCCTGGTCATTCCGCAAAATGTTGCGCAAACGCCGGAACTGCCGGGAGGCAGTTCCCTACAGAATAAAAATATTTTGTGAGCTTGAAGATATTGATGAAGTAAGCATTGGCCATGCAATAATTGCCCGCGCTGTTTTTGTTGGTCCAAAAGAATCAGTGAGAGAGATGTATGAGTTGATGCGTATGTAGGGAATAACCTACTGGTCATTCCGCAAAATGTTTCGCAAACATCGGAACTGCCGGGAGGCAGTTCCCTACAGAATAAAAATATTTCATTTTCTTCTTGACAACTGTTACCTCCAATTGCTAATTTCGATTACCCAATTTTATCCACTCCGAGGGAGTTAATGCGGAGATAGGTTACAGAACATTCCCAGAGACACCATACAGAACACTCTCCCGAAGCAGAGACGTTGCATTGATAATAACTCTATCAATCAAGAAAGGAGATTGCTATGTTAAGTAAAAAAACGAATTTCGATATAATTTTGAATTCCCGCCATTCGGTATGTAAGGCACTTCAAATTTTCTTCTTATTTCTCCTTTTAACACAATCAACTTTTTCACAATGGTATCAGCAAAACAGTGGGCATACAGATAAACTTTTGGATGTTCATTTTAAGGATTCAAATTGTGGATATGCAGTAGGAGAAAATGGTGTGATACTTAATACAACAAATGGTGGAGTAAATTGGTGGGGAGTCCTCGCTCTTGCGCCCGTTACGTTCCGTGGAGTTTCATTTAGTAACACATTAAATGGTTTTGTTGTTGGTAATAGGTTGAATGGTTCAAGTTGGGAGGGCTGGATTTATCATACTAGCACTGGAGGTGGAAGTTGGTTTTCATCAATTGCACCTGGTTATCAATTTTATAGTGTCTGTAATATAGACGGAAATAATATATTCATTGTCGGAGATCAAGGTGTAATTTTCAAATCTACGAGCGGAGGAAACGCTTGGTACAATCCCTCAAGTGGAACAACAAATTCTCTTGAGGATGTAGCATTATCAGATGTCAATCATGGAACTATTGTAGGGCAAATGGGAACAATTCTTCATACAACTGATGGAGGGTACACTTGGATTACTCAATCAAGTGGAACGTTTAACAGACTTTCAAGCGTGTGTTTTGTAAACGCCGATTATGGTTTTGCGGTTGGAGATTACGGGACAATACTACGCACAACAAATGGTGGAACAAGCTGGACAACTCAAACAAGCGGGACCTCGGAATGGCTTCTTGGAGTAAGTTTTACAGATCTTAATAATGGTACTGTTGTTGGTTCGAATGGTAAAATTCTTCGAACTACTAATGGCGGTACAACTTGGGTTAAACAAACCAGTGGAACATCAGATTGGTTATTTGGTGTATCGTTTTCGGATACCTATTACGGAACAGCAGTAGGGGCTAATGGAATAATACTCCGAACTACAAACGGTGGTGTAACATTTATTGAAGGTGAAAATGTTTTTTCAAATCAATATGATTTTACATTAGACCAAAATTTTCCGAATCCCTTTAATCCAACAACAACAATAGGATTTGGAATACCAGCCTCCCCAAACCCGTCCGAAGGAGGGGCTTTCGTGACATTGAAGGTTTATGACATTCTTGGAAATGAAGTGAAAACATTAACCAACAAAGAAATGGAAGCTGGTTATCACACATTGGAGTTTGACGCGAGTGAATTGCCAAGTGGAGTTTATTTCTATCAGTTGAAGGCTGATTCGTTTATTGAGACGAGGAAGATGGTTTTACTACGCTGACGAAACGAGAGTACGAGTAAGTGAAAGAGTAAGATTTTAAGTTTGGAGTTTTCTTTCTCTTACTCTTACACTTTCTCTTCGTAAAGCTGCAACTCACTTGTATTTATTTCTTTCCTTAATTATCAATTTTGAGTAATTTGTTCAAGACTTAAATTGAAGAAAATACGATATGGCAAATCACCAAACCGAACTTACACTAACACATCTTTTTAAATCGAGTTGTGCTCGTTTTTCTGATCGCACAGCATTAGCGTTTACGGATGAACCCCCAATTTCCTATAAAGAATTGAATGAGCAGGTAAACCATTTAATTGAGTTCCTTCGTAATCGGGGAGTAGAAAAAGGTGATAAGGTTGCAATTCTTGGAGAAAACAGTCCGCATTGGGCAATAGCATATTTTGCCGTAGCCACGATGGGAGCTGTTGTCGTTCCTATTCTACCGGATTTTCACACAACAGAAATCCATCATATTCTAAGACACTCTGGAAGCAAGGTGATATTTGTTTCCGAGAGGTTTTACTATAAGGTTGAGGAACTTGAATTCTCAGATTTTTCAAGCATAATCTTGCTTGATAATTTCTCTATTATCAATCCCCAAACTTCTAAACCTAATTTGAGGAAATTGATTGCCGAAAAAAGTAAAGAATTATACAAAATCCGTAATCTTGTTTTTAATTTTATTGGATTAAAACACAAAGCAGTAACCGAAGATGATGTTGCATCAATAATTTATACATCGGGAACAATGGGACACTCAAAGGGCGTGATGCTTACACATAAAAATCTTGCATGGAATGCAATTGCATCATCAAAAATTCCGAATATTAATCCTGAAGATAGAATGCTTTCGGTACTTCCAATGGCGCATGTTTATGAATGTACTCTTGGATTAATTCTCCCGATTATGTGCGGTGCATCTGTTTATTATATTAAAAAACCACCAACGCCAGCTGTTTTTCTTCCAGCTCTTCAGAAAGTAAAACCAACAGCCATATTAACAGTACCTCTTCTGATTGAGAAAATTTATAAAACAAGAGTTCTCGCAGAAATCCAGAAAAAAAGAATTCTTAGGCTGATTTATAAACTTCCTGCAGTTCGAAAACGCATAAACAAAACTGTTGGTAAAAAACTTAAAGAAACTTTTGGAGGACAAATTCGATTTTTTGGAATCGGTGGATCAAAGCTTTCGGCAGAAGTTGAAAAATTTTTACGTGAAGCAGAATTCCCATATGCGATTGGTTATGGATTAACAGAAACATCTCCGCTTATTGCCGGTTCAGATGCTGATAAAACTAAGTTTCGTTCAACTGGACCAGTTGTTGAAGGCCTTGAAGTGAAAATTGTGAATCCCAAACCCGATACTGGAGTTGGAGAAATTATTGTTCGAGGTCCAAGTGTAATGAAAGGTTATTACAAAGATGATGAGCGAACGTCTGAGGTGCTTTCAGAAGATGGCTGGTTTCACACTGGTGATCTTGGCAATTTTGATGAAGATGGTTATTTATTTATACAAGGCAGATTAAAAAATGTCATTCTTGGTCCAAGCGGTGAAAATATTTATCCAGAAGCAATTGAATCCATAATCAATCGCTCAGATGAGGTTCTTGAATCACTTGTATATGATGATAATAGACAGCTTGTTGCCAGGGTGTACTTAGATTATGAACGCCTTGAGGCAGAATTTGCAAATCTTAAACTCACAGAAACACAAATAAAACAGAAAATTAAGGAGCTGTTAGAAAATCTCCTTAAGAAAGTAAATGAACAAGTTTCTTCTTTTTCTCGTATTGCGAGATTTATTGAGCAAAAAGAACCTTTTGAAAAGACAGCAACTTTAAAGATTAAACGTTACTTATATACAAGCACCGGCAATTGAACAAAGTATTCTTTTTGATTCTTCATCAATAGAGATTAAAACACAAAATAGCTCTTTTATTAGTTTCTCGGCTTAATCTAAATCTTGAACTCACTCTTTATCTTTCTCTTACTCTTCGCCATATTTAACGTCCACTAATTTTTTTCCCCCGTACAACCTTTTTAGACTTATTTTAGTCTAAGCTAATAAACGGAATTAATTATTTGCAAGATTTTTCAGCACTAAGTGATAATGATCTAATTATTGAAGCCAGAAATGGAGACAACTTGGCTTTTGCAAACCTGTTTTATAGATATGATAAAAAGGTTTTTTCAATCGCTGCCCAGTATTTCCAGAGCTCGGATGATGCAAAAGATGTTTATCAAGAGGTTTTCATTCGGGTTTACAAAGGACTAAAAAAATTCGAGTTCCGTAGTGAATTTGCGACATGGCTTTTTAGAGTTACAACAAATGTTTGTTTAACTCACAAAGCCCAATATAAAAAATTTCAAAGTGTAAGCATTTCTCCGGATGAAAATGATGAATCTCCCAAAATAGATCTCAAATCATCAGAAGAAAATGAACCCGATAATCAGATGATTGAATCGGAGAGAAAAGGGAAAGTGCAAAGAGCTATTGATAGTCTCGCTCCGAATCAAAGAATGGCATTTATGCTTAAACATATTCACAATTACAAAATAAGAGAAATTGCTAAGATGATGGAATGCAGTGAAGGTACAGTTAAGAAGTATCTTTTTATTGCAACTGATAAACTTAGATTAAAATTAAAAACAATTTAAATACAGAGATAATTATGGAACATAAAAAATTTGAAGAGATGCTAATGCTCTACAGTTGGAACGAACTGAAAAAAGATGAACGTAACGAATTTGAACGTCACATGCTTGGATGCGACTCTTGCCGAAATAAACTTGAAGAATTGAAACAATTGAATGATTTGGTTACAGCAAACGTTTCTGAAGAGATTGATGAGAATGCTTTATTTGAATCCCGTCAAGAATTGCTTGCAGAAGTACGAAATCTTAATCGAAAGAAAAATAATTTCTTTAAAATTTGGGAGTTCATTACCACTCCATCATCGAGAAGTTTAAAATTTGCTTATACAATTGCCTCCATTGCAATTCTTTTTAGTGTGGGATATTTCGCTTTCGTCAGCAAATCTAGTCTTCATACGATTATTAGTAAAAACATAACACAAAGTGAATCCAGCATAACAAATCTTCAATTTCTTAACTCAAATTTTGAAAAAGGTGAAGTTGAAATAAGCTATGAACAGGTTACTCCTGTTATGCTAAAAGGAAATGTGAATGATCCGCAAATACAGAAAGTGCTTGCGCAATCGTTAATTGATAATGAAAACCCCGGGGTAAGATTAAAGACAGTTAACGCAATTCTATCTGAAAAACCCATAAGCACAACTAATGTTCTCAAAGATGCTTTAATAAAAGCCATGAAGTACGATGACAACCCCGGTGTTCGCAGGGAGGCAATGAATGCTCTGTGTAATTTACATTTTGACACTCAAATTAGAGATGCGTTGATTCATGTTTTGCAGAATGATAAAAACTCGGGTCTAAGAGTTCAGGCAATTAATTGTTTGGATTTATTAGCTGATCAGCAAAAAATAAAAGATCAAAACACTATAAACGTACTTAAGAAAAAAATAGAAGAAGACGAGAACAGTTACATAAAACTTCGTGCAAAAACAATTTTAACAAAATTAGAATCATAAGGAGAAATATCATGAAGAAGAATCTTTTCAGTTTAGTTTTAACAGTGTTGTTAGTATTTGTAATAACTTCTATTGGAGTATCGCAAGAAAAAATCACAAAAAATTTTAACGTCAAGAAAGGAGATAATCTTTCTGTAAAAGTCTCAGGAGATGTTAAAGTAGAATCTTGGAGCAAAGACGAAGTTTATATCGAAGTAATTGGATTAGACCAAGAGGATGTTGAAGACCTGAGAATGAAACAAGAAGGGAATACGATATCAATTCAATTAAAAAGCCATGATGGCGAAGCGTCATTCTATATTAAAACACCTGAACATTTTAATCTTGATATAAAAACCAGCGGCGGCAATTTGTCTTGTTCTGGAAAATTTACAGGAAACATAACCGGGACAACTGCTGGCGGCGATGTTATGGTGCAGCCATCTGTTAATGGGAATGCGATTTTAACGACTGCCGGCGGTGATATAAATGTAGGTGATGTAACAGGTGAAGTTAAATTAACAACTGCCGGCGGTGATATTGGTGCTGGTAAGTTAGGAGGCGATGGAAAACTAACAACTGCTGGCGGTAATATCCTTGTTATCAGTGTTGAAAAGAGTATTACGTTGTCAACAGCAGGAGGTGATATCAGAATTAATAACGTTGGCGGTGAGGTTAAAGCTTCAACTTCAGGGGGAGATATAAGTGTTGGAACAGTGAAAGGTGCTGCAAAGCTTAGCACTTCAGGCGGTGATATTAAATTATCGGGTGCAAATGGTAGAATTTCTACAAATACATCTGGCGGCGACATAAAATTAGAAAATTTGATTGGATCTGTAAGCGCCAATACATCGGGTGGTGAAGTTTATGTTGAATTAACTCCCGATGGCAACGATGAAAGTAATTTGTCTTCTTCAGGAGGCAAAATTAATTTATTAGTGCCTCAAAATTCTAAGGCAACAATTGAAGCTCTCATTGAAGTAGATTCTAAGAGGGATTTGAAAACTTATAAGGTCAACTCAGATTTTAAATTTGATAGATATAGTGTTGATGAAGATGATATGAAGATAAGAGGGAGGATTATACTTAATGGAGGAGGACATTTAATTAAATTGAATACTGTTAACTCCAACATCGAAATTAGGAAATTAAATAAATAGTCAACTTTAAATTGAGACTCAGCTTAACAAACCCCGCTGAGTCTCAATTGGTATTAAATTATTGGAGACTTTGCTGCCTCAATCGAATCATCTCTGTATGTTTCAATAAATTCCACGAAATTTTCTTTAGACAAAAAATTAAGTAACTCAATTACAGAATCATCAAGAGCATAGTTTTCATCCCATACAACACCGTTAATATGAAATTGACTAATGGCAAAATCTGCAATATGCAGAATTGAGGTTAAGAAGTTATTTTCTTTTGAATCGCCTGGTCGATGGTGAAACCGTAGTGCATCAGAATAAACTGGAGGAAGGGCCCATTTTTGTGTAAGGAATTCGCCGATTTCCTGATGTGATAGCCCAAGTACTTCATATTCTTTTTCTAAGAATGAACAATTATTTGATTTAGTTTCATCTTTAATCAAGTTGAAATCTTTAGAAAGAAATTCATGCATAACCAAAATGCCCATATCATGCAGCATTCCGGCTACAAAACAATCACCTTCAAAGCTAAAACCTAAATCTTTAGCCATTCTTTGAGCAAGCATTCCAACAGACATTGAATGGTGCCAGAATTTATTTGGATCGAAAAATTTATCTGGCTTCATTTTTATTGTTGATGTCATCTTTATTGAGGTAACTATCGATTTGATTTCTTGAATACCAAGAATTAAGACCGCAGAATCGATTGATTTAACGTTTCTTCTTAATCCATAAAGAGGAGAATTAGCAACCGATAAAACCTTGACTGTCAGCGCAGGATCCTTTTCAACAATATTGCCAACTTGTTTAAGTGAAATCCTTGGTAAATTAAAAAGCTGAGAAATTTCCTGGAGTACTTTTGGTACAGCAGGTAAATTTGTGATAGTTTGGATTTGCTGTAATGTTTGTTCTGCCTTGCTTAAAATTTGATTGGTCTGTTCTTCCATTATAAAATTTCCTTATCAATCTCTTAATAATTTAACTAATAATTTTAAAATAAATCATAGTTGAATAATTTTATTTTCTTTCTCTTGCCAATAAGATTCCTATAACTTAATGAAAATATATAACATCAGATGCTAATTACCCGAATCATAAACTAAAATTTCAGCTCCGGAAGCATTGACTATCATTTTCCTTCCATCTTGGTAAAACAAAACGTTATAAACCGGATTACTGAAATCAGATAATATTAATACTGATTCACCAGATTCAACATCCCATAATCTTAATGTTAAATCAGACGAACCTGAGGCTAATCTTTTATTGTCTGGTGTAATTGCTATACAGTTTACCCTTTGTGCATGTCTTCCAAACTCTCTTATAAAGATACCGGTTGAAACTTCCCACATCTTAATAAATCCATCTTCACCTCCGCTAAAAATGTAGTTATCGTCACTACTGAAAACAATATCATTAGGTTGGCCGGTGTGTGCATTGATTTAAATATTCTTTTCGTATGTTGTACTATTCCATATTGTGATTTTTCCGTTTGCTTCTCCTGCAGCAATTAATTTTCCGCTATTACTGAACTTAAGGCTAAAGGGCCGCGATTCTACTTGCATCTTAGCAAATAAATTTCCGGTGTTAATATTCCAAAGAACAATTGCATTTTCTGTTGAGATTAGCGCTACACTTTCACCATCGGGACTAAACAGAATTTTAGCACTGCCGCCATTTGAGCCGATTAACTCTTTATACAATTTGCCTGTCTTCGTTTCGTAAACTTTTACTAGTTTGCTCCAGTTGCAAAAAGCGATTAAAGAACCATCATTATTGAACGAAGCAGCATTTAATATATTTTTATCAATTCCATTAATAACTCTAAGAAGTTCTTCAGTTTCTGCATTCCAAATACTTAATGTTGAATCTGGACCATTCAATGCGAGCAGTTTTCCATCTTTAGTAATATCTAAGCGTAAGTTGATATTTGATTTCTCCCTTTAGCATTTAAAAATCCTGAACCATTTTCTGTCCTCCATTTTCTTATTGTGTTATCACGCGAAGCAGTTAGCAATTCATTGCCGTTTGGTGAAACTGTCATAGAGTGGACTTTATCCTCATGACCAAATATTTTATTCAATCGCTTTCCCGTTGAAGCGTCCCATATCATAATCACTGCATCATCACCACTTGTATAAATTTTTGAACCATCTTTGGAATAGGTGATTGCATAAACCGGTTTTTGATGACCCTGTAGTTCAAATTCCAATTTTCCGGAATCAATATCCCAAATGCGGGGTGTAGTATTCTTTGTTGCTGCGGCTATTTTTTTACTATCCGGACTAAAAGCTATATCATCAATTGCCGAATATGTTTGTACATCATTAAAATCGAAAATTTTTGGTTTACTCAAATCATTCAAATCCCAAACACTTACTTGCCATTCCCAGCTTCCAACAGCAAACTTTTTACCATCAGGTGAAAATTTTATAACAACTAATGGATGGGTATTATGTTCGGTTTGCCAAATTTTTTCTCTCTTTTCCAAATCATAAAGTTGAATGAATCCGCTAATACCTTTTTGGTTAATGTACCAGGAACAAAATACAATTAACTTTCCATCAGGAGATACATCAACATCAGCCAGCCCTCTGCCACCAGTTTTTGTTTGCCAAAGCTCCTTGCCAGTGTAAAAATCCCACACACGAATTGTTGTGTCTCTTGAACAAGAAATAAGTTTTGAATCGTTTTGTATAAATTTTGCAGAATATACTGTATTCAAATGTCCATCAAATCGTTTAAGTTCGTTAAGATTTTTAGCATCGTGAATATGAATTGTACCATTAAGATCGCCAAAGGCGAAATAATTTCCATTATTACTATATGAAATTTTTGTTGGTGTAATTTCACCAGTGTTAAAAGTCAAAGAACTCCAATCGATTCTGTTATTTAGATAATTCCACTCCCAGCCACGGAATTTTTGTGGGGCGTTTTCAATCCAGCGCTTTGCTTCTGCTTTTTCATTTAATCTCAAGGATGAATTGGCTGCAGAAATATGGGCTAAATAGGATTGAAAAATTAAATCATCTGAGTTTTGAGAGTAAGTTGTATGTGAAAATAAAAATAATAGAATAAGAATCGCAAACTTCATATTTCCTCAAATATTTAAATTATATCTTAAAATGTAAGTTAATTGAAAATTAAAATTTGTGACCTTGATTTGAGTGAGATTCTTGTTTGAAATATTTCTTACTAAATTAAATTAAATAAATGGAAAGGTAATTATGCAGCTTTTGCAAGGAGGATTAGGTGCAATTTTAGAGGAGTATAAAAAAGCATCGGAGGAATTCATTTCTGTTATAAGAACTGTGACTGATATAAATTTTGTTAGAATTGTTGATACTGAAACAACTGACGAAGATTGCAGATCTGTGCAAACAATTTGCAGGCATGTGATCCGTTCAGGTTATGGTTATGCAAACTACATTTTGAATGAGTTAGGAATTACTCCGGAGTTTCCTTTGGCAGATGAAATGAAGCTTGAAAATTCTAAAGATGTTGAGTTGCAGCTTCGTGAAATGATTTATTACAATATTAAAAATCTTTATGAAATGAATCGAGAAAAGATTGAAGAAAATATGTTTACGGTAAAGTTTGTTACACGCTGGGGTGAAGAATTCAACTTTGAACAAATATTAGAACATGCTGTTGTTCACATTCTTCGCCATAGAAGGCAAATCGAGAAATTTATTCGTTTGCATTTTTCAAATATTTTAAGTGAACTGACGTGATAAAAAATTTTTCCTGGCCGTATATAATTATTATTCTTGCAGCTATTGGCCTCTCATTAATTCTATACTCTATTCTATTTGATTCAACATTAGCAATGAGTTTGGGAGTAATAGTATTTTCTTTAGCTGCAATCATGATTGGTTTTGAGACTATTATTAACAAAAAAATAATTCTGAGGTCCAATTATGACAGAAGGGCTTCCAATACCTATGTTGGAATAGCCGCTGCAGTGCAAGGTTTAATTATAATAGTAACTGCTGTATTTCTGATAGCATTAGTTATAATTAATTTGTTAAACCAAGGAGAAAAATTATTTCACATTCTAGTTCAGCGCCCTGGAGTTCTTTTGATTTTTTTATCCATTAATTGTTTCCTCACCGGAATTATTATTGGTGCAGGGTCGCTTGAGGAAAAACAAGGCTCAAAATTCAATGTTATAATTAATCTTTTAATGTCACGCTTACTTTCAAGTCTTATCCTTTCGATTATTGGTTTTGCGATACTGATTCTCGGAATGGTAGAAATCTTGAATCCAGAATACTTTGATTCAATCGGCGGAGGCATGCTGGAAATTATCTTTCTTGGAGTCAAATAGACTTAGTAATAACCTGTACATTTTCAATATAAACCTTTCCGAGCGGATGTGATTTATATCTTACAAATCGTGTGAGATAATTCACAGAAATATCATCTGATTGTCCCATTTCAATTTCCAGCATTGATTATTAGCAATTCCAAATAGATTTTTACACGCAATTATTGTCTACCCTTCAAACAAATTCTTCAGGGAGTAATTAAGTTAAACAATGGTAAACGTTTCGTTAATGAAAAAAAATAAAATTAAATATTATCAAGAGAGGATTATCTAATGAACAAACTGCTTCTGACTTTTTCTTTTATACTTGTAATAACTACTGTGGTTTTTTCTCAGGGCCCAGTACTTGAGCTAAGGACCGAGTCTGTAAGTAACAATGAAACTATAACAATACATTCTAATTTTCGCCCAAGAGGTGCTGCACTTGATGTCAATGGAGATGGTGTGCGAGATTTAATTGTTAGCCCTCGAGATCCAGCAACTGGACAAGCTACAGGTATTGTGGTTAAAAGCGGTAATAGCAATCAAACTTGGGAATATCCATTTGAGTCTTTCTCGTTGAATTTTGAAGAAGTTAAACAAACCTTTCTTGGTTTTTATGAGATGAATAACAGCAGCCCAGAAAAAGAGGCAATATTCGCACGGAGGAGTGGACGATCATTTATTGATCCAATAATCCTTAATCAAGAGGCATCTTTTAATATACATTTTAATGACATACTTATTTCAAGCATTTCGGATATTGATGACGACGGTATTGATGAACTGCAATTGTACAATAAGCAAACAGGAGAATTGGAAATATGGGGACCCGGACCAAAACTGGAATTATTCCCACAAAGTTTTTCACTTGACAACATTACAATTGATGTTTTTAATAAAATAATAATTTACAATACGCAGGTTAATAACCAAAAGAGGGATGTCAATTATAAATTTTTAGAGAATAACACAGTTGATGTCAGCATTAAAGATGAGATTGGTAATATTCTTCTCATCTATAATTCTTCACAAGATTTCTGGTCAATCCCTGAAGTTGATGATGAAGTATTGGTGTGGCTCGTCACCCAAAATCTGATTAAGAACCCAACTATTGGTTTAGCAGAAATTTGGAGTGATTATAAAGATTCATTCTCAAATGAAGCACAACAATACGCAAGTAATGGTTTAGGAGGAATTGGAGGCATAATAGGACTCATTCCAGCAATTGCAGATATTTTTTGTCGTGCAAGCGGTACTGCTTCCTGCACTGATGATGATGGTGTAACTACCACAATCAATTGTACGTGCGGTGTTCCAAATTGCCAAACGAAACAAGTTGCAGTTACAGTGATGATTGTAGAGGTAGACCCAAATACAGGAAGCCAGACTACCCGTCAGGAGATTCAGTACAAAGACAAATGCTTCTGTACATGTCTAAAGCTCAAAGAAACTAGGGAATAATTTCATAAATGTTCTAAATAATTCTTGATGTCGTTTTAACAACATTATTACTAAAGGAATAAAAAATGAAAAAACAATTTTTAATTTATATATTACTGATAGTTGCTTACTCAACAACATTTGCTGAATTCGTAGAACAATTCCGCTCTGAACCTAAACGCAGATTTGCCAAAGCATTAAAAAATGTGCTTTCCGAAGATGAATATGTCACACATGATTTGAATGGAAATGGAGTTAGGGATCGATTTATAATAAAAAAGGATAGTAGTGGGAACTATTTTGTACTTGTTTTTGATGGTTTATCTAAATCACCATTCTGGCACGCAAATCTAACAGAAATACTTGCTTTATCAATGGGGGAACCTATGGACTTTAGTTTTGATTTATCTTACTTAAAAGGTGATAATGTCCCTACTCTGGTTCTCCAAGCAAAGGGGGGCAGTGAAGTTGCTATGGAAGAATTACATCTGATTAATACTTTGAGCAAACAAGTGGAATTTAGTGCTGCTAATGCGAAATTTATTGGTGTTGCTAACATCGACAACGATTTAGTTCCCGAAATCTTCTACTTCGATTTAAATACCCGCGAAATTGTGATAAATGAATGGAAAGAGGGGGGCAATACTAATAATTCAATTGTATCATTAGATAAAAATCTAAAACAGCTTCAAACACAACTAAATAAATCAAATATTAACTATACCCTAACACTTAAATATGAATCTGCACCAAAAACATCTTTAGTTTATGATGATTCTTATTTTGAAAATGTTAGCGATCTGGATGCAGATGGCGACGGGGTAATGGATATTGTGCTTGCCTTAGAAAACCAAAATGATGAACCAGCAGCAATTGCGGTTTTGGATGGAGAAACTAAAAATCTCAAGTGGGCATTCCAATATCCCGAAGGTCAATTAAGTGAGTTTTCTGATTTTCATGGATTCTTTGATATTGATGCCAATGGTGTGAAGGAGGCCCTGTTTGGAAAACGAACAGTCGTTACTTCCGATAAAAATGTTCATTCATTAGGTGAAAATTTTGAGTATCGAACTGTGTATGAC
>JACAFC010000136.1 GCA_013388515.1 Ignavibacteriaceae bacterium
AAATATTGCTGCGTCCAGGCGAAGGATTCATAAATAACCAATTCGGGGAGGCATCTGGAAACCTGCCATAGGAAGTATCCGTTTTTTGAGAACCGAAAGTTATTGAATCAATTATTGAAACTCCGTCGGAATCAACTATGGCTATGTACTCCCCGCTTTTACTCAACTTAAAATTTGTATGAAGCCCCAATTGATTTAGATCTTCATCGCACCACAAAACTAAATATTCTCCTGGATTTAAATAAAAAGATGATGCAGTGAACTTCCATTTGGTTAGATTAGTTGGATTGTCGGTTAAATATTTTCCAGTTAATAAAACTGGTGCTGAAGTAGGATTATATATTTCCAACCAATCGTCGTGTTCACCATCTGGATCTGTAGATGAATTAATATTATCTGAAAGAAATTCGTTAATTACTATATCTTGAGATAAGGGAGACACGGTTTTCAGTTTAATAGGGCCCTTTCTTGGAAAAGTAATAGACTGGTTTTGTAAATCTTTGATAAATATTGAAAACTTGCCGGAAAATTTGTTTCCTAAAGGCGGAATTGTACCAACATATCTGTCTGCTTCATCAACAATTTTGGTATTTTCAACTGGACTGAACACTATAGGATAAATTTCCGCTGATGTTGAGCCATCAGCTGTAAAATGTATTTCAACAGTACTAATGCCCGATTTACTAAATGCAGAAATAAAAACCCTTATTGAATCTTCAGGTTTGGGGTTTTTGGGTTCATAATTTATTCGGTATACAATAGGTTTTGCTGTCGTAATGTATGATAGTTGAGATTGAATTGAGCTGCTTCGAAGATTAATAAATTGTTTCAGGCCATTTTTTATATGCTGATTTGAGTAGCTGCCAGAAGAGTATGAATTGAAAAAATCATTGGTTGTAAAGCCATAATCAAGTGCGCGATAGGGATCGGATAATACCTGTGGTGTAATGATATTCTTTAAGCTGTCAATATGCCCTTCCCATAAATTTAATGAATAAACCTTATCTCGAATAAACTCGATAAAATGCGTGTACAAATTTCTGTACTGGGAATTTGCCAAAATCTTTTCGGCAAGCGGCCTTGGTCCCGCAGCAACCTTTGGAAAATTATATGGATTTGCAGTTGTCCAATTAATATTAAACCAATCAACTCCAAAAGAGTTGTCATAATCATAAGGTATTAAGTGAAACAAATCCTCTGAAGGCTCATGGTATAAATAATAATTATTCATCAGCGACCAATAATCATCCCAGCTGCCTGTTAAAACATTCATTGCAAAATATTTTAGAACTTCTGGTACATCCAGTACAGATTCTATTGAATCGAGAATGATGTTATAAGGTGTGTTATTTAGAATATCGATAAGTTTAGCAAATTTTGTGAAATCCAATTGCAGTTCATTTGTACTAAGTTCATATACAGGTCTGCCATCTCCCCCTAATGTTCTATAAACATTTGGATCGCTTCCATGATAAACTAAATCAGCTGGATAGAGACACTTCCAGAGATTGCCTGAGTCATCAGCAAAATTTTTCTTTAGGAATTCTTCATCTATATGCTCAACATTAATATACAAGCCATAGTATTTCCCATTGATATACAGCCCAATATGATTAGCTCGGCTAGCCCTCACATTTATTGTTTTATAAAGGTCAAAACACAATTTGCTTCGAATGATTGAAGGATCATTGTGCTCACCATTAAGATTTAGTTTTTCCAGGCTGTAAAAATCTCTGCCTTTATTAAATGTATTAAATGATATTTTAAATGATTTTTTTTTAGCATCTCGCGAAGTATTACCTCGTATTCTAAAACCAATGGAATCAACTGACTCATCAATCCAATTATTTCTGAAACGAAAACCCGCAACATGTTCAGAATCGCTTTCCACATGATTATAAATCCAATTCAAAGCGACAGTATCAATTGTAATATCCACTCTTGCAACATGCGAGTCATCGAATATTTTCCAGCTTTGTTCAGTTTGTGCATAATCCGAATCAAAAAAAAAGATACTGAATAAGAAAATAAAAGATAGGCTGGAATTAAAATATTTCATCGAAAAGCTCTTACTTAATTTATTTAAATCAATGTTCAGGTTTTTAACAGAATCAAACCAACTTTTTTCTGAAATGAAACATATGATTTTAATTTTCAAGATTAAAGAATAAAAAAAGTCCGCAATTAGTAAACTGCGGACTTATATGCAAGAATAGAAAATTTATAATGAACTGAACGAATACCCAAGCTCCAATTGCCACTGCATCATTTCTAATCTAATTGATTGTTGATTAGGAGCTTCTAATGGATTTGTTCCTTCAACTGATGATTTGGGTGCGTACATAAACCCAATTGTCATTTCCCTATCCTCAAATTTCTTAGATAGACCAAAAGTCAAATGTTGTTTAACAACAGCTGGAGCCAAAATATTGAACATGACTTCCTTTTCATCAAAAGCTTGTTTGCCTTGGGAAAATCCAGCCATTAAAGTCCAGTCCTCTGCTGGTTTGAACATTGCACCAATTTTAACAACAGTAACATCTTCCCATCCAAAGCCCCAGCCATTTTCACTGCCTAAAGGACTAAAATTAGCATTCTGTCCTCCGGTTGGTGTCATAGGTGAATTATTGACTAAATCCATTTTATTTGAAACTGACTTAACACCGCTGTATAAAATTTGTTGAACATCCAATGCAAGAGTTAGTTTTTGTGAGGCATTAATTGCAATTCCAGCGTTCCAGGTGGCAGGAACATCAAAGTCGCCTTCTTGTGCAAATAATCCTTGATATCTTTCGAATGGACTCATAAAAATTTTACTTTGGTACGAACCGCCTATACTTAGGAAAGGTAGTAACTTGCCTTGATATCCGATTCTTCCGCCAAATCCCATTGAGGTAGCTAAGCTGTTACCTGTTATTGAATTTGGATCTTTAGAAAACATAGAAAATGCTAATAAACCTTTTGCACTAAAGCGTTGGTAGCCAAATAATGGTTCAACTCCAATAGCATGTCCTTTAGCAAATTGAAAAGCAACTGCTGCACCAACGAACATTTGTTCAATATTTACCCCAGTGGTTTTTGAAAATGGATCATGGAAAACATTCAGCTGATAATCGCTGTTCATACCGCCATTACCATATCCAACAACACCAACTGCAAATTTTTCTCCTAGCTTCCAATTTGCACCTAAGGTAGGAAATATAAATGCCTCTGTTGAGCTTAAATATTTCCCAGGCTTTAGTGGAAAGGTTCCGGGATAATTGGAAGGATTTCCAAATACATTGTAGGATCTTTCCGGACTAAAGATTGCTAAGTCAACGCTAAAACCACTGTTCAAAAATGCTATACTGGCTGGATTTGTAATAGCACCGGTTGATGCAAGCGAAAGTGCGGTACCAGCGCCGCCCATAGCTGAATTTTTAATTCCATAACCGTGTCTGAAGTATCCATCAGTCGCAAATGAAGATTGTAATGAAAGAATCAGAACACTAAGGACAAGAACAAATCTGTACATTTTTTTCCTCTCTGTTTTTGTTGATAGATATTTAATCTAAAATCAATGAATTAACACCCTTCCCGTTTCTTTTTCTTTGGAGGGGTTGAGCCCGATTTTGGTGTCCCAACATTTGATGTTGGCAGTTGTATGCTTGGTTTTGATTCAGACAATGTTGAATCCGTTTGTGCCTGCCCGCCAAAATATTTGCTTACTTCTTTGGCTTTCTCAAACTTAGCCAATTCAGCTTTGCCGGCATTTATTGGCGCTTTAGGAAATAGAACTTTTTCTTTCCAAGCATTTAAACCGCCGTCAAGAATGTAAACTCCTTTATATCCTTTTGATTTGAATATAAACCATGCTTGCGAAGCGGCAACATCATCATCAGAATAAAAAATAATTTTCTGATTTCTCAGCAGATCAGATTCAGGCAGTTGAGCAATCGGTATGCACTGTGCATTTGGGATAGCATATTCATTGTACTTTTCTTGTGAACGCAAATCAACTAATTCAAAATCAGCTTTGCCTTGAATAATCCAATCCGCAAGATCAGTTACTGTTACTTTATCCGAATTATTTATTGTGCTTAGTGCTAATTCCTTTTCATTAACTTTTATCGTTCCGCCTCCGTAAGGATTTCCGGCAAAAAGTGCAATTATTCCGAGTATAAAAGCAATCAGCGCAAACTTTTTATTTGTGCTGAGGTTTGCAAAAAAGTTTTTCATGGATTTGCCTCCGATTTTTTAGCAGCCATTTTTCGCTCACCCCACTCAGCTGCAGCAAAAGCACCAAGCGCCATTAGTACTACAAGAAAAACCACCAAACCATAAGACATGTTAAAGTATTGCGGAAGCGTTACGCTTCCCATTTCAGATGAATTGAAGAAACTCTCGATTGAGGGAAACATTTCTCCAAATACGAATATTCCGAACATCATTCCAAGAACATAAACCATAGCATCAATCTTACCTGTAGCAACTGCAACCATTGAAGTACCTGGACAATAACCTCCAATAACGAACCCAACTCCGGCAACTAATCCGCCAACAACCATTGGAAGCATGTTAGTAGTTGTAAGGTAAATAAGTGAGAGATCTAAAAATCCAATTACAGAGAGATAAAATAAACCAAGCATTGCAGTTACAATAGCAGTGAACATCACTTTGAGCACACGCATATTTGTAAAGTAGAATTGAGCAGCAAGAATTGTTGCACGGCCAAATCCGCCGCGTTCGAGAGCGATACCAAAAGCAATTCCAATGATGAAAGCAAAAATTAAGCTTACATCGGTATTGAAATAATCGAATTTGAAAAATGGTGCGTTCATATCCATTGCCTCCTCATAAAATAGGCAGCGCCGTAGCCGCCGGCAAAAACCATCATCATAAATGCCCAGCTTCCAAGGTTTAATACAGCGCCTCCGGTTAATGCTTGTCCGCTCATGCATCCTCGTGCAAGTTTTGCACCCCAGCCAAGCAAACCACCGCCAACAAATGCATAAATCAATCTCATTTTTGTTGAGATGTGCGGGCCCTTTTCAATTCCTTTTTTTACTCGGTGAGAAATTGTTCCGGAGAGAAATCCGCCAACCAAAACACCAATCACCTGAAATATTAACCAATCCTTTAATGGATTAGTCGTTCCGTCGCCAAGATATTCGCTGTAAAAAGGATTATGCGATGCATGATCTGGTGCAATAGCATTAACTCCACTTGCAACCAAGGTTGAAAGTGCGCCCGAAGCACCTAACCCTCTTCCCATAATTACAAAGGAAGCAAGAAGAACTAAACCTAAGCCAATCCCAACTAAGTAAGGATTAGAGTAGGGTTTCGCTTCGATTTCAATATGAACATGTCCTTCATCTTTTTCGAAAGCATGCGAAAATTTTTTAGTTAAAGAAGTCATTTATTATTTCTCCATTAATGAAAATGAGCGTTAAACCAATGGCTGTATTGACCAGCCGAAACAATTACAAATCTTAAAATCAATCCGCCAACAATTACCATTATTGGCGCTATTGGTGTATGCTTAACTTTATGATTTACTGCGAGCAGTTGAATAATGAGCGGGATGACTATTCCCATCCCAATTACAAAGACCCAGAATATTGGTGCATAAGCTCCGTTCAACAGAAGATTAGCAGCTTCGATATGAGGCTTTGCAGAAGAGAGTAATCCTAAAAACATCATCACAAAAACGAAAAGCTCAACAACAAGAAAACCGTTATCAGCTTTTGCCAGCAGTTCGCTTTCGGCTTTGTTTTTTGCTACAAGATGTACATAAGCGGCGGCGGCAGATAATCCTGAAACCAAGAATAGCACCCAAAGTAAAGATGTATTCCACAATGGCCGTGAACCCAAAGTGCTTAACAAAACGCCGGTGTAAGCGCCAAGCATCAAACCAAACAACATATTCAAAATGCCAATGTTTCTAATAAGTATATGATGCTGCTGAATTTTCCCGGCAATTTCTGAAAGCTTAGGAACTCTGTTAATCATCCATTGAGAAGGACGGATTAAGATGTTTGCTATAAGTGCAGGGTAAACTAAAATTAAAATCCATGCACCCCAAGACATTGGCGATTTTAACTGGAATGTTGTGTACAACCTCCACACGTAAGGTTTATGTGCAAGATCAAGAAAGAGAGCGAACATCCCCAAGCTCAACAAAATCAAGCTTGTAAATGGGATTGAGAAGCATGCACAATTGCTTTCTTTATGTCTCCCGCTGAATAAAAAATAACCGGCAATTATCATCATTCCAGCAACCATTCCGCCAAGGAAAAGATAAACCGGAATCTGCCATTCCCACATTGCCATAATCGGATCTACATACGGATTATTTCTTGTTGTGAATATTTCGTGCATTTCAATTCCTCAGATTAAATAAAAAATGTTTGGCTGTGTTCCTGCTTCAGGAAGATTTACATGATACTTCCGCGACTGAAGCAATTTGCTTACTTCACTGTTAGGATCATCAAGATCACCAAAATGCATGCAGTAAGTTGGGCATACTTCTACACATGCTGGCTTTAATCCCTTTTCAACTCTGTGTATGCAGAATGTACATTTATCAGCATAACCATCGGGATGAATAAAGCGTGCATCGTAAGGACACGATTCAACACAAGCTTTACAGCCAATGCATAAATCATGATTTACAAGTACAACTCCGCCTACATCATGAATGTGGCTTGCACCTGTTGGACAGCAAGAAACACAAGGTGTATTGCTGCAGTGATTGCACCTTTCCGTTCTAATCTCCATTAAGATATCCGGAAATTTTCCGTGCGATTCTGTTACAATCCAGTCTCTGTCATGCCCTTCAGGAACTTTGTTCTCAGTTTTGCATGCGATAACACAATCCTGGCAGCCCACACATTTTTTAGTATCTATCACCATTCCGAATCGTGCCATGTTACGCCTCCATCTCAAAGGTTACAAAGTTCACATTCATTGCGGTTCCTCCCATCAAAGGATCAATAGTGTATTTGGTAATAAGTTCAGAATCACTTGCACCTTTGTTGAAGGTGCTTCTTAGCTGGCGGGATTTTTGTCCAAAACCATGAACCATGTAAACACAGTCAGTTCGAATTCGTTCAGTTACTCTCACTTTAATTTTATTGCTAACAACTCCATCTTGATTTTTAAGTTTGATGTAAACACCATGGTTCAGCCCATATTTTTCTGCGATGTCGGTATTCACCCAAAGTTCGTTTTCATCCATCATATCTTTTAACAAAGGATTTGACTGCGTTTTGCTGAAGGTATGCACGGGAGCTCTTCCATAAATCAACCGGAAGTATCCGGGCGGCGGATCAGGGTGCTTTGTGTATCTTGGAACAGGATCAAATCCAGCTTCAGCAAGCTGCGATGAATAAAACTCTATTTTTCCTGAAGGAGTTAGGAATTCAGGTTCCGCTCCATCCTCAAAATAAATCGGCTGCTGCGGGGCTTTAATGATTCCTTTTGTTTTTAGTTCTTGAAGTGAAAGATCTGCAGCTTGTAATCTTGTATCGAGATATTCCTCCACATCTTTCCATGGGAAGTAGTTACCCAGGCCAATTTTTTCGGCAATTTTTTTTGCCATCCACCAATTTGGTTTTTGATCGTTCGGTTCTTCAATTACCGGCTGACGAATCCCAACAAATGCTTCTTTGAAAGGTGAAGTATTAAGATCATCATAACGTTCAAGGTAAACTGATTCCGGTAAAACTACATCAGCCCATCCGGCAATTTCACTTGGAATAACGTCAACCACAACCATCAAATCTAAATTCTGAATAGCTTCAACCGTTTCATTTTGATTTGGTAACGCCTGCATGAGATTAGTACCGTAAACAAACCAACCTTTAATTGGATATGGTTTACCGGTTATTGTTGCTTCTCTAATTCCTGTTGAAATTTGTTCGCCTGTAGCGAATGGATATTTGTTGTTCGGATTGTGAACGGATTCTTTTTTCAGTTCAGGATAAGGAGGATATGGATATTTTGGAATGCTGAACGAATGTGTTTGATAAAATCCGCCTTTTCTTCCCCAGCTTCCAAGCAGCGCATTAAGAAGCGCAATGGCACGACTTCTCTGTGCATCATCGCCATACCAGGTTGCATGTCTTCCAGGATGAACAAGAGACGCTGGTTTATATCTTGCCATTTCTCTTGCTGTTTCTCTAATCAAATCGGGTTCAATTCCGGTTTCAACATAAGCCCATTCGGGTGTGTACTTTGAAACCTCTGCTACAAATAAATCAAAACCAGTTCCGTACTTCGAAATGTACTCAGCATCATAAAGTTTTTCATTTACAATTATGCTCATCCATGCAAGCAGCAATGCTAAGTCAGTTCCAGGTTTTATTGGCAGATAATACTTTGCTTTACTTGCCGCAACAGAAAATCTTGGGTCAACAACTATAATTGATGCACCGCGTTCAACTGCTCGTGAGAATTCTTGAACCTGAGTGTTATGCATATTTTCACCAAGATGCGAACCAATTAATGTTAAGCATCTTGTATTTTCGATGTCGGTTCTTTCTGGCGAGCCAACAACATCTCCAAAAGTTAATTCAAACCCGACTTCCCTCGGTCCTCTGCATTGTGCAAATGATGGAGCAGTTTCATTCGGACTTCCATAAGCACGAATTAAATGCTTTAAAAAACTTCCGCCAATTCCGTGAGAGAAAAGAGCAACCGATTCGGGTCCGTATTCATTTTTAATTTTTATCATTTTCTCGGCGATGTAATCGAATGCTTCGTCCCATGTTACATCAATCCATTTTTCTTCACCTCTTAAACTTTTTCTAATCAGAGGGGATTTTAATCTATCCGGATCATAATGAGCACCAACTCCTCCGGTTCCTCTTGGGCAAAGTCTTCCATTGCTTAGAGGATCGGCAGGATTTCCTTCAACTTTCCACAACTTACCGTCTTCAATGTAAGCTAATGCACCGCATTTCCAGAAACATAAATCGCAGTAAGTTGGAATAATTTCCAATCCTTTTCGTTCGGAAATTTTTTTGGAAGCTTTAACAAATGTTTTTGCCGAGCCAGCTAAAACTGCAGCGGTTGCAATTGTAGCTCCAGATATTTTTAGAAACTTTCTTCGTGATAGTGAATTCATTATAAGCTCGTTAATTTATTTCTTATGAAATTTTTAATAGCACCGCAGTCGCCATAATCCTGATAAACCGAACATTCGCGGCAATTTTTCTTAGCACAAATTGTATCCTCACCTTTTACAGCCCAGCAGGGACCGCTATGGCGAAGAAATGCACTGCATCTGCTTCTATCCTGCTTTGAACAGTCCATAACTTCCCAGCAGGGCATCATTGCATAAATAGTTTTTATTCCATTAATGCTGATTTTCGATTCATTAATCGCCGACCGAATACATTTGATCCGTTTTATATCTGATTCAGAATAAAGACGGTGACTGGTGGATTTTTTAAATGGGAGAATGAGATTTTCTTTCTCATACATTCTGAGAGTATGAACAGAAATATTTAGAAGTTTTGCCGCCGTTCTAATTGGGTAGATTGGCAGGTTGATCGATTCTTCAGGTTGCATTTTTATTGCACATTAAAAGTTGATATTTATAAATATCAACTTTTTTGCCAACGAAACCCTAGATTTTTTGTTCGATTTCAGCTTGAAAACAAAACATTTTATCATTTAAGAGAGGGTTTATTCTCTTTGATAAGAATTCTGAATTACTATGTTCAATTGCCTAACATCTCATATGCTCTAATATATATTAAGATGCTAATAACGGTGTACAGCCCAAAACCTTAGTAACACAGTGAACAAAATACCTCGGCCTTATTAACTAACTTCGTTATGTTCTATATGAAGCATTAAAATTCAATAAGGTGATTAGATTGGAAATGTTTAATGCTTTTTTAGGTTAGTTTGTAATAATGCACAGAAGTTCGCAAAATAACTCTACCCCCCGGCCCCCTTCTCTTACAAAGAGAAGGGGGTGTGGGGGATGAGTTCAATAACTACTAATATAAATTAAATTGATGATGGAATATTTGTGAGTTCAAGTTTATAAAAGGATTTTTTTCTAATTTGGCAATACACATTTCGTACTAACCCGCTTTAACAATTTTTCAAAGTCATGCAAACTTTCATTCATCACTTTGGAATTTTCATCATGACAAGATAAACATGCGCCAACAAGCAAAATTCTTTTCTGCTCATCAATCGTGAAAGGACGAGTGTTTGTTCTTGTTGTTGATTTTTCATTTCGAGTTTGAAGAAATCCAATCCATGCATCTTTGGGCAGATTGTCTTGCGGAAGAAGAGAGAATTCCGGATTAAAATTCCATTCGCCTGTCTTTCCTTTCAGTAAATAATTCAATTCACCTTTTCCATATCCTAATGCAAGCGGATTGTTATGGCATGACTTACAGCTTCTTCCATTTTTATTTATTGTGTGTGAAAAGGTTGGCGCAAATAATCGCTTGAATATTTTTTTCTGCTTATCATTTTTCATCTTATCGAGTGAGATGATCATTCCAGGAATAAATGTCTCAATTGTTTCTTTTCCGGTTGAATTATCTTTTCTTACTCCAAGAGCAGGATAATCAACATAAAAATCGGATGGATGTTCAATCCAGCTTCCTTTGATTTCTTTGTTTGCGAGTAAATCAAAACCATCTTCGTTCGGATTATATTCTGTGTGACAACCAACGCAATACGAAACCCATTCAGTATGACAGCTATTGCAAGATACACGCTGATGCGCCTTCCCTTCACTGCAAACAAATGCCGGAGGTATTAGCAACAACGAATCTTTTTTTGTTTTTGTAACAAGATATTTTTGGTTAGCTGAATTAACATACGCATTTGTGAATGGCAGCTTTGATTTTTGTATGCTGATAAAATCTGTTTTTTCTCTTTTAGCATTTTTCAAATCAACAATTTTTCTCGACTCATAATCCAAATTGGAATATGAAACTCTGTTGGTAGTTTGATTTGAGTGACAATCAGTGCATTGAATTTTAACCTGATCCTCTTTATGCAAATACAAACTGCCGTCGCCCATCACTTCTTGAGCTAAATGGCAGTCAACACATTCCATACCTTTTTCAAAGTGAGCATCAGGTTTAGTTTTTTGAAATACTCGTTCATCCATCAAGACACGATAATCTTTATTACCCTTAACTTCTTGTTGGGATTTCAAAGTTTCAAACCAACCTTCGTAATTAGTTGCAATTCTTCCTGAGCGGCTGTGGCATCCAAAGCAGTGATTGTTTGAAATTTGAAGATTCAAATCCGGATGAACCTTTGGAAAATTCAGTTTTTGGTTTTCATTTTTTGACTTTTCACTTTTCACTTTTGACTTCGCATACTCGTTCAACTGCTCGTTCGAATCATCTGAATAATTGAGATGACATGCATTACAACCACCGCCGCGGGAAAGTTCGTTGATTTTTCCGAGTTCAGTTTTTTCATTTCCAAGATGGCACGAAGCACAAAGATTTCTCAAATGCGAATCAGCATTAGAAAAACCTAAATCCTTAACATGAGATAAAACTGATGGTGAAGTTAATTCATCAAAAACAAATCTGTTCACGCTTACAATGCCGCTCATTGTGCTCATGATATTATTATCGATTCTTGGAACAATGTCCGGATGACATTGAGCAGTGCCGCATGTTTGTTTGGAATCTGTCAAGTTGCCTGGAATTAAAATCATTCTGTCATGTGCAGCATATTTATTTAATGTGAAAGCATTTCCAAGATGACAACTAAAGCAGCCAATGGCTTCAGGATCATGAGATTTTGACAACCCCGACATTTGATGACAAACGATGCATCCTTCTCGCCTTCCCAGTATTACTTTGAATTTAGATGGTTCAATTTCCTCAGCTTTAGAAACAAATGCGGGCTGGAACTCTGTTCCAAAATTTGTTGATGATTTCCACGGTAAAATAAATTCCCAATTTTCTCCTCTAAAGAAATAACCAACTATAGTTAAGATGATATAAAAGAAAAGAAGTATTAGAAAAAAACTCTTTACAATTAACGAATATTCCTCTTTCAAATTTTTTACGAGATAGAAAAGAATAAGAAGCAGAACACAAAAAAGAATAATCAATTGAGTTTGCGGAATCCAATGTAAGAGTTCTTGCAATCCGACAAAATACCAAGGACCTTTTATGAGCACATTCTTTCCATCATGCAGCGGTGCACTAAAGAAAAGTCCAATGACAACTAAAAACAACAAGCTGTATAAAAAAGTATTTAACTCTGCCCAAAAATTTTTTGAATGCTCAACTATAATCACCCAAAGCAAAATTGAAGCTGTTGCAATATGATGAACATAAACTAACTGATAATCTCCTTCCCTGCCAAGAAATAAAGTTCCAATAAAACTTCCGATAATAGGAATTTGCTCAAACAGCGATCGCAAAATTCTTCCTGCTTGTTCAGAATCTGCATCACCTTTTAGAATGAAGCCGCTGATCATGATATAGAACAGAAAGAACAAAGAGACAGTAACTCTAAACCAAACACCGTTATTCAACTTCTTTTCAGTTTTTCGCCTGAAATGATCAATTATGTGTAGAATACTTGAAAGCAAAAATACTTGCGCCGACCAGTAATGCATGTTTCTAAAAAATACTCCGGCGGGATTAGTCAAAAGCAAAAGAGAAAGTGAATCATAGGGATTTTTAATATCGTACGGAACAGCTAAAAATATTCCGCTTACAACTGCAATAAAGAATGAAGAGAAAGAAATTTGCCCGAATGGACTTATAAGAATCTTCTCTATGAAATACCAAACTTTGTTTGCAGTTGTTTTAAAGTCCATAAACAGTTATTTCGCTTTTATTTTTTTTGAAGTTTAATTGCTGCAAAGGTTTTTGAGCTGGTCCATTTAACACGTTGCCAATTATATCAAAACGAGAACCATGACAAGGACATATTAACTCATCACCAATATTGTTTTTTATTGTACACCCAAGGTGTGAGCATTTTGCAGAAAAGAATTTTATTGAGGTTTGATCTTTCACTGCAATAAATTTATCATGAAAGGAAATTCCCATCGGAATCGCATCATATAAAATGGTTATTTTGCTGCTTACTGCATTCTCGGAAGTTTGTTTTGAATTTAAGTACGCAAGCCAAGTGAAAGGAACTGTTAAAAGAACTAAAATGCTTTTAAAGAACTTTCTTCTTGAAACTGCGTTCATCGTAATGCTAATTTTTGTTTGATAATTTCATAATCTTGAGGATAATTCATGTTTAGAAAGTTATCCTCATTATAAAAAGGAAGCACTTCTGCATTAATATATTCAACATCTATAAGAGTAAAAAAATGCTGTAAGCTGAGATACCAATTCTTAGTTTTTGTTTCGTCATGATGATGAATTTTAAAATGATCATCCAGCGTCTTTAATAATTTTTTCTTGTAGATACCAAGAAGCGGAAAGTCTCTTCCTTTATTTTTGTAAATAACTACCGGTTTATCGCTTTTAAAATCAGCTAAGTACAAAATCATCTCGCGAGTAACTAATGGGGCATCAACAGGAATACAAAATATTTTTTCGGTTAAAGAAAAATTAAGCGCCGAATGAATGCCTGATAAAGGTCCCTTTTCAGGATAAATATCCGCCGACGATTTCAGATTCAAGAATTCGAAGTTTTCAGACTCATTAGTACTTAAAACCACATTCTGAAATATAGGTTTGACAAGATCGACAACAACCTCAATTAATGTTTTGTCACCAAACTTTACTAGAGATTTATTTTGGTTGAACCGAGAACTTTTACCTCCGCATAGGATGAAACATGTTATGTCTTTATACATAGATAAACCAAAATTTTATTCAAAGATAAAAATATCAAAGACGAGAGACTTCTGAAAAATCAGTTTTTGGAAATACGTCACTCCAACTAATCCTCCCTGCTGTAAACGAGCAGGAATATTTACGAAAACTATGGATTCTCATTTTCACCAGAAACACAATGTAAATATTTCAGAATTCTCAGGCGATTACTGCACGAAAAACTCATCCAAACATTCAGTAAATTAGCACCGGAAATTTTAATCATTAAGGAAGAATGTGAAAAAAATTAGGAATATTGCAATTATTGCACACGTTGATCATGGTAAAACAACACTAGTTGACCAAATACTTCAACAGTGTGAAGTATTTAGAAAAAACCAGGTTGTTCGAGAAAGATTTCTCGATTCAAACGATCTTGAACGCGAAAGGGGTATTACAATCCTCGCAAAAAATATCAGCATTCCCTACAAGCATTATAAAATTAATTTGATTGATACGCCTGGACACGCTGACTTTGGCGGCGAAGTTGAACGCGTTCTTAAAATGGCAGATGGAGTTTTGCTTTTAGTTGATTCATTTGAAGGACCAATGCCCCAAACAAGATTTGTTCTTGAAAAAGCTCTCTCACTTCATCTTAAGCCGATTGTGGTTATTAATAAAATAGACAGAGCAGATAACCGCCCGGCAGAAGTACTTGATGAAATCTACGATTTATTTATTGACCTTGGTGCAGATGAAAATCAACTTGGTTTTCCTGTACTTTATGCAAGCGGCAGAGATGGCTGGGCAGTTAAAAATTTGAAGGATCAACGAAAAAATCTAACCCCGCTGCTTGAATCGATAATTAAAGATATTCCCCCTCCTCCTATTGCTGAAGGCGCTGTACAAATTCAGGTTACCACACTAGATTATAACGACTATGTCGGCAGAATTGGAATTGGAAGAGTATTCAGAGGCATTTTGAAAAAATCGGACAAGCTAAGCATAATTAAGCGGAATGGAACAATTCATGAAACCTCACTTAAGCAGTTATTTGTGTTTGAAGGAATTAACAGAACGGAAGTTGATGAAGTAACCTGCGGCGACATTTGTGCAATGGTTGGAATTGAAGATGTTGACATAGGCGATACAATCGCTGATGCCGAAAATCCTGAACCCTTGCCATACATTTCCGTAGATGAACCTACAATAAGCATGACATTCACAGTTAACAACTCACCCTTTTATGGCAGAGAAGGAAAGTTTGTTACATCACGGCAATTGAGAGACAGATTATTCAAGGAGCTTGAACAAAACGTCGCTTTGAAAGTTCAAGAAACAACATCGCCGGATACATATCGAGTATCGGGGAGAGGAATTTTACATCTTTCAATTTTAATTGAAAATATGCGGCGCGAAGGTTATGAGCTGCAAATTCGTGAACCCAAAGTAATTTATAAAGAAATTGATGGAAAAAAAGCTGAGCCAATTGAAATTCTTGTAGTTGACGTGCCGGCAGAATCAGCAGGTAAAGTAATTGAGCTTGTCGGGCAGCGACGCGGCGAACTAATAAAAATGGAAAATAAAGGAAGCATGAATACGCTTGAGTTTCATATTCCTTCTAGAGGAATTATGGGCTTGCGGACAAAAGTCTTAACAGCAACTTCCGGCGAAGCAATTATGCATCACCGGTTCTATCAATATGAATTTTTTAAAGGATCTATTGGAACAGCTAAAAATGGTGTTATGATTTCTATGGGCGAAGGTCCCGCAACAGCTTATGCAATTGATTCGCTTCAGGATAGAGGAAGATTTTTTATCGACCCAGGTGATGTTGTTTATACCGGACAAATAGTTGGTGAGCATACAAAAGAAAATGATATTGAAGTAAATGTTCAGAAAGGTAAAAAGCTAACAAACATGCGTGCATCAGGTGCAGACAAAGCAATCAAAATTACCCCTGCAGTTAAATTCTCTCTTGAAGAAGCACTTGAATACATTGAAGATGATGAAATGGTTGAGGTAACGCCAAAATCTATCCGAATGAGAAAGTTATATTTAGATTCCAACGAGCGCAAACGATATAATTTAGGAAAGAAAATTTCTACTTAAACATTAAAAATCTGATCAAGCTCAAAGATCGACAGCCTGGGAAGTATATTAGAGTTCGCAGATTCAATCATTGCTTTTGCAACTGTGGTAGCTTCTATTGGACGATACTTTTTTATTAAGGGGATAAACTTGGTTAGGTATTTCATCAGCTTAATTCCCACATCTTCTTGAAATCTTTTAATGTCTCTTTGTCCGACAAGGATCGATGGTCGAAAAATGAAAATTTGATTAAAGGAAAGTGCTATTATCTTATCATCCAATTCACCTTTTATTCTCAAATAGAAATTGCTCGATTTAGAATTAGCTCCTGCTGATGACACCAATAAATATTTGTTCACTCCATTTTCACAAGCGGCTTTTGCAAATTCATACTGGTAATGGAAATCCACTTTCAATTGTTTCTCCTGGCTGCCTGCTTGCTTAATTGTAGTACCCATCGCTGAAAATAAATCATCACCTCGAATCTTGTCTTTCCATAGTTTGATCATATCAAAATCTACTAAGTACTCTTGAAGTTTCGGATTTACAAGGTTCAGAGTTCTTCGCGTAAAAACTTTAATTACATTGTATCTATCATCGTGAATCAGATGATTAACAATACATTTCCCTACCAAGCCTGTTGCACCAATAACAATTGCGGTTTTCATTTTGACATCTTATCGGAGAAGAAGCATTTTCTTGGTTTCTAAAAAATCCCCTGTTTTTAGTTGATAAAAATACACGCCGCTTGAAAGATTTTTTGCATCAAATTCGATGCTGTAAACTCCTGGTTGTTTTACTTAGTTAATTAATATTGCAACCTCATTTCCTAAAATGTCAAAAACTGTTAAACGTACAGGTCCGCTGGCAGCTAGTTGCCAATCAATTTTAGTAATTGGATTAAAAGGATTCGGATAGTTTTGGTAAAGTCTGAATTCATTTGGACTTGAGTCAATCTCCTCAGTTTCGATATTAGTAATTAATCCCGATTCAGGTGTTGGCAACTTAATAGTTGTAAAAATTTTAAATTCACCTGGCTGCATTGTCATAAGCATATTTACATCTGTTACATCAATGCTATCTCCACTAAAGTAATCATACCATTTTCCCGTTCGGCTGAAAGATGGATTCACACCAATTGCAATCGCATGGAAATTACCAACTATCGCAACATCCATTGATGAATGGGTAATGTTGATTCGTTTTGCATATCCACTGAGCACACTGGTAAATGTTCCATTTTTGAAAGCTTCATAATTCCTGGTGAGTTTAATTATTTCGCTAAAAACTTTATAAAGTTTCAATCTATCAGCGTTGGTAAAATAATCCCATCTTATCGGTTTGGGAGTAAGCCTATCATTAGAAGTATTAGAGGGCCAATTAATTGAATAATCATAACCAAGTTCACCAAATTGCCAAATCATTTTGGGGCCAGGAATAGTAAAAAAGAAAGCTGCAGCAAGTTTCATCCGATTTAGTGCTACATTAAGATTTTTAATATTATAAGAACCATTCGAATTCCCATATGTTAGATTTTTATACATCAATCTTTCTTCATCGTGGCTTTCCATGTAAGTTACCAAATGAGGATACTGCCAACCTTTATTTTTATAGTATGCTGCATTAAGATCAGATGCATAACCCATAGTAGCTTCATTATATTGATAATTCATATTTCCCCATAGCATCATTCCATAGTTAGAAAGAACTATTTCTTCGCTATTATCTGCAAAGTGTTCAAGAATAATATAGAATGTTGAGTCTATCGACCAAATTTTGTCTGCAATTCTTTTCCAAATATCAACTCTTGTTTGATCATACTGTCCCCAAAGATTCACATTACCCAAAGTATTTTTTTGTGTAAAACCTTTTGATAGATCAAATCTGAAACCATCAACTTTGTACTCGTTAATCCAATACTCAACTACTCGGTCAACATAATTTTTTGTTGCTTGGCTTTCATGATTAAAATCGAATCCAACATTAAAATCATGTTTTGCAACGGGGTTCAACCATAAATTGTTACTAGCTGGTCTTTGGCTTAATGCATCCCAATAAAGCCTAGCCAATGGAGATTGCCCAAAAACATGGTTCAAGACAACATCAAGAATAACTGCAATGCCAAGTTCATGCGCTTTATCAATAAATACTTTTAGCTCATTTTTTGGTCCATAATACTTGTCTAACGCAAGATGAAAACTTGGGTTATAGCCCCAGCTGATATTACCTTCAAATTCATTAACCGGCATAAGTTCGATTGCATTAACTCCTAAATTCTTAAGATAATTTAACGTATCTTGAAGAGTTTGATAATCATGTGTGGATAGAAAATCTCTAATTAATAATTCATAAATAATCAGATCTGCTTTTGCGGGCTTTTGAAAATTGGTTATTGTCCAATTATAAGCAGTTTGATTAGTTTGAAGTATAGATACAGCTTCGGATGTTTTACCCGAAGGATATGCTTTCAACCCGGGATATGTACTGCTGAAGATGTATTGATCGTTCCAAGGGTCAAGAATTTTTTCACAGTAAGGATCACCAACTCTTATTTCACCATCAACCAAATATTGGAAGGCATATTCCTGCCCTGGAGTAAGCCCGTTGATTGTAAGCCACCAAACAACTTCACTTGCATTGATGCTGTCCCGCTTCATATAATAATTAGTATTTACCTTCCAATCATTAAAATCACCAAGCACATAAATGAACTCTTTATATGGAGCTAGTAATGCAACCGTTATTTTTGTAGGATTTTCGTAATTAATGCCGTATTTCATTCCGATTGGAAGAGGTTCATTTTGCACTTCCGGATTAATGAAGATTATAAACTCAATTGAATCAGTTAAAGCTGATGCATCTTTTGCAACTGCTGCAATTTTATTAATTCCTGAAGAATATTCAGATGAAATGAAGTTATAAATTATTCTGTTTGAATCAGATTGAGCAACTTGAACATTATTAACATAAATTAAAAGGCTTGATAAAGAAGTACCTATCTCAGCAGCATTTATATCTATTAAGACAGTATCATCAAAAGAAGCAAAAGCTGGTGAGCGAAGTGGGTCTCCAAAGGAAGTTGAGACTTCAGGGCTGTTAATAACAATTGTAATTCCAGGCTCAAAAAGATTTATAAAAATATCCGGCCTTGTTTGCTTAGATCCATCCGATGTTCTTATAACAATAGCTAACGCATTAATTTTTTCTGCTACATTAGTTACTCCATAAAACTGTCTTGGTTTACCGATAGATAGCTTATAATAATTTGAACTTATACGTGTTAATGCAGGCTGCGTTGTGTTATTACCCCAAGTACCCTTAACATGCTGCCAGGCACCAACATTTGTATTAACGCCGGTGTGGGCGTACAAAGTGCCAGTATAATTGAGCAATTCCTCCGCTCCCGGTTTTGTAGCATCTAAAAAAATCACAATTGAATCGTTTTCGGTTGGGTATGCAGGTTCAGTAGTTATTACTTGTGCTAAACACATATTTGAAAAAAGATAAACAAAAAGCGCTGTGAATATTCTAATCATATATCTTCCTAGTTTAAATCATTCAGGTTTGGTTTGCCGGCATCAATCCATGCCGAGTAAATTAATGAAGCTAATGCACCAGAGGCATTTGATAATAAATCAATTGTGATGTATTCAGTTCTAAACCACATTAAACGGTAATAATCGCTGCTTCCATGTGACTCAGTTTGTTTGTAAGCTAGTTTATCTGCATTAAAGATTATTGGAGAGACAGAATTTGAGACGGTTAGATAGTTAAAAACATAGTCTAGTGGATTAGCAATATAGTTCACACTTCTAAGCTGAATTGAGTTTGTAATCTTATCAATGTATTTATTAATCATTTCAGATTCATATCTGCCATGAATACCTTTTTGATCGCTCAATTGGCCATTATAATTAAGAGAAGTATGAAATGGCTGATAACCATCCCCTACGTAATGCCCAAGATCTGAAATATAAATCAAGATTTTATCCAACCTTTTTTCCATAAACGATTGAACCAAGCGGTTATAAGTATCAAAAGTTGCCCAAGGTAATAATCCCATTCGCGTCACAGTGTCCTCACCATAAATCGAAATAAGCTGGTTTTTATCTTGAATCATCTTTCCATCGAGAAATTCTGAATAATAATCAATGTCAATAAAATGCCTAGGCCATTCAGTTGTATCTTGTTTTGTATCGCGTCTTATGTCTGCATCCGAAGCATGTTCGCCAATGTAATCCTTCCAAGAATTCATCAACCGCATTTCTTCTGGCAGTAATTCAATTGCTTTTATATTTATGAGCTTATGTGCCTCCATTCCCCAAGCAAAAATTACTTGTAAACAGGAAATAGATAACCACATGAAAGCGATAACTAAATATCTATTCTTCATTTTTTAATCCACTAATTTGAACGATAATTTGTCTGTTTCTCGGATGAATATCAAAATCAATTAAAACAATTTGCTGCCAAGTACCAAGTAACATTTCCCCTTTTGAAAAAGGTACCGTTAGCGATGCGCCTTGCAGAGAAGCACGAACATGCGAATGTCCATTTCCATCATGCCAGGTGTCATCATGGTGATATCTTTGACTTGAGGGTATTAATTTTTCGAAGAATGCAGGATAGTCCTTCAATAATCCCGGTTCATACTCAATTGTAGTTATGCCCGCGGTTGATCCAACGATAAAAATAAGAATATTGCCATCACTAAAATCTGAGCCATGAAGAACTGATTTCACTTTATCTGTAATATCAGTTATAGAAGTATTACCTTGGGTCTTAACTGTAATTGTATGTGTTTCCACTTTGTACATTTTGAGATAATTTTTCCTTTATATTCTTATTTGAAACTTAAGCGAAATGATTTTTTAATACAATCCATTTCACATTTTCTCCTTCTGCTTATGCTTAAAAATCAATAAATTTATAATGAAATTTAAAATCTTTTTTTAGAAAGGATCTTTATGCACTCCAAAGACTTTATTGAGTTAGAGGAACGATATGGTGCTCATAATTATCATCCAATAGATGTTGTAATTGCAAGGGGAAAGGGAGTTTGGGTTTGGGATGTTGAAGGGAAAAAATATTTAGATTTTTTATCTGCATACTCTGCAGTAAATCAAGGACATTGTCATCCTAAAATTACAAATGCCTTAATAGAGCAAGCTCAATTACTTACACTTACCTCACGCGCATTTTACAATAATTGCCTTGGCGAATATGAAAAATATATTACTACACTTTTAGGGTACGATAAAGTTTTACCAATGAATACTGGCGTTGAAGGCGATGAAACTGCAGTTAAGCTTGCTAGAAGATGGGCTTATGATGTTAAAGGAATAAAAAAGTATGATGCCAAGATCATAGTTGCTAATGAAAACTTTCACGGCAGAACAATGATGGCAATTTCTGCATCAAATGATCCTGATTCTTATGAAGGATATGGACCATTCCTTCCTGGCTTTATTAAAATCCCGTTCAATAATATACCCGCATTAGAAAAAGCATTGGCAGACCCAAATGTTGCTGCTTTTCTCGTTGAGCCCATTCAAGGAGAAGCAGGTGTAATTGTACCAGATGATGGTTACTTAAGAAGAGCCTCTGAACTCTGCAAGCAAAAAAATGTTCTGCTGATTTGCGATGAAGTTCAAACTGGATTGGCTAGGACTGGTAAAATGCTTGCTTCGGATCATGAAAATGTAAAGCCTGATATTCTAATTCTTGGAAAAGCTTTATCTGGCGGTGTTATGCCAATTTCAGCAGTCTTAGCAAGAGATGAAATAATGCTTACCATCAAACCTGGAGAACATGGCTCCACTTTTGGAGGAAATCCATTAGCATGCAAAGTTGCCATCGCTTCACTGCAAGTGCTGGTTGATGAAAATCTTGCGGACAATGCCGATAAGTTAGGCAAAATATTCAGGTCTGAAATGAATAAACTAATGCAAAAAACTAACTTGATTACAACTGTTCGCGGGAAAGGACTACTTAATGCAATTGTTATAAAGCCAACTAATAATGGTAAAACTGCCTGGGATGTTTGCCTGGCATTAAAAGAAAATGGACTTCTAGCTAAACCTACTCATGGCGACATAATTAGATTTGCACCTCCATTAGTAATTAATGAAGATGAATTACAATTTGCAGTTGATGTAATCACCAAAGTTTTATTGAACTTTAACTAACATAAAACATAAGTTAAACAAAAAAGCCCTCGTATAGAGGGCTTTTGAATTCAAAATATAAACTCATTAAAGCAAATGTTTAACTACTTCTTTGGTTTGCTCTATTGCACTCTTAAGAGTAGACATTCTATGAATTAACGATTCCCAATCACTATTTTTACCAGATAACTCAATACCAAGAGCTTCTTCCCCTATTCTTGTAGCACCAATTGAAAAGCTTGACCCTTTAATGGTATGAATTTCTTTAACAACTTTTTCTAGTTCATGTTTTGCAATATAGTCATCCAATCTATTCATTCGCAATTCCAAATCTTCAAAATAATCCATTAAAAGTTCGCGTTGAAAGATTACATCTCCAAGGCTCATCTCATTAAAACGTTGTTGATTAAAAATACCATCAACTTGTTTAACCTCAACAGGTTGTTTTTCTTTAAGACCAACTTCAATATTAATCCATGAATCTAATATTTTTGCCAGCTGATTAGCCTGGATAGGTTTGGTAATGTAATCATTCATGCCCGCATCAAGGCATTTTTCCCTGTCACCTTTCAATGCATGGGCTGTAATAGCAATTATTGGTGTGTTTTTTTTCTGATTGTCTAATTTTCGAATTTGCTGTGTAGCAGTAAATCCATCCATTTCAGGCATCTGAACATCCATTAATATTGCATGATAAGGTTTTTTGTTAAGCATTTCAATTGCTTCCTTACCATTATTAGCTGCATCCGAATTATAACCTAATTCTGCTAATATCCTCAGGAGTATTTTCTGATTAACAACATTGTCCTCGGCTATAAGAATATCATAAGCTTTTCTTTTTATAATTACATCATCATCGTACGGTGTTTTAGTTTCAGTATCATACTTTTTAAGATTAAATTCATTCTCGGCTGCTGAATTTTCTAATACTGGAACTTCAATTTTTTTAGGCACCAATTTAAGTGTAAAATGGAATGTTGAGCCAACATTTACTTGACTGTCAACCTCAATTTTGCCTCCCATCATATTTACAAATTCTTTACAAATCATTAAACCAAGGCCAGTCCCACCATATTTAGATGAATGCGACACATCAGTTTGGCTAAAAGGTTTGAATAAAGAGCTAAGTTTCTCCTTCGGAATTCCCATTCCTGTGTCTCTTACAGAGGAGAGAATAACTATAGAATTTTCAGAAATGCTTTCGAGGCGGGAATATATTTCAACTTTGCCTTTTTCAGTAAACTTGATTGCGTTACTAATTAGATTAACAAATATTTGTTTAATTCTGGTTGCATCACCGTGAAGAATTTTTGGAATCTTTGAATCAATTTCCTTAGAAACATACAATCCTTTTTCCCGAATCCGGCTCAAATTAACTGTTATAGCCTGGTCAATTAAATCACCTAAATTAAAGTCAACTTCGTAAAGCTCCATCCTGCCCGATTCAATTTTTGTAAGATCTAAAATTGAATTGAGTAATTCAAGTAATGTCTCAGCAGAGTTTTTGCTGTTCCAAATAAATTGCTTTAACTCTTCTTTGCTTTCGTAATAATCACTATCAATTAAAGATAAATAACCGAGAATCCCATTTATAGGTGTCCTAATTTCATGGCCCAGATAAGCAAGGAATTGACTTTTTGCTAAACTTTGCTGCATAGCCTCATCAGCTAGCATATCTGCTCTTATTTTTTCTTCTCTAAGCTGTTTTTCAGCTACTTTTTTCTTCTCTTCGGTTATCACATGTTGAGTAATGTCTCTAATGCTTCCTTCTAAATAACTTTTACCGGTTTCTTCATCGGTTATTAATCGGTCATTTAGTTTTACAATCAAATCTTCCCCATTTTTCTTTTTAAGCGTCAACTGATAGTCCTCGACAGATCCTTTATCTAATAAAAGTTCAATGAGTTTTTTTCTCTCATTAGGATTCTTAAAAAGATCTTTTTCAATATCTATTTTAAGCAATTCAGAAGGTTCGGAGTAACCTAAAATTTTTGCCATTGCTGGATTGGTTACTATAAATTTACCTTCGATTGTTGATTGAAAAATACCCTCAGCAGAATTGTTGAAAATTGATCTGAATCTTCGTTCTGAAGCCAATACTTGCACAGCATTTTTCGCTGCTTGTAGTCGCAGCTTAAAATTAACAGCACTGCCAATAACAGAAAGAATACTCAAGAATAAAACAAAAACCACAGATTCATACATGTTCGGCAGGAAATAGATGCTGCTGTCATTAACTATTATTGCAAAAGCAAATACAAGATTGTAATAAATTGCAACAATAATTTGATTTTTCACTTCCCAGCTTAAAAATAAAGCTGATGTAAAAATCATTAAACCAACTATTTGGGAGTTTGTTACTAACGTGGAGGGAATCAAATAGATCATATAAGCAGAAGAAATAATAATAGTAATAAGTAAGATGTGAACAAGTATTACGGGTTTTTGTCTCCCAATCCTCCCATTCGCTGTAACCAGGACAGTAAATGCTACTATCGTTGCGAGTAACCGAGTGATGTACACTTCAAATGAAAATTGAGCAAAGTATCTGACCTCAAACATCATTGCAAATAAACCTGAAATTGCTATTAGCAATGACATTACTTTTATTGGTGTGATAAGAAAATCTTCGGTTTTCCGTTTTAGTTTATTGTAAGTCTTCCCCGATAAAAGAAAATTTTCATTCGAAAATAGATCAAAAAGCATTGGTTATTACTCTTTACTCGTAAAATCTTATCATTACTGGGTAGTGTTAAAGCAAAATATATACCACAAGACTGTGCGAATTCACTTAAATTTTTATGAATAAAGACGTGTTTTTCTTAGATTTCCGCCTAATAAGAATTTATTTCCGAAGATGTCAGATTTTTTTTACTCAATCGACTTAATAATTTTTTACTTTTTTAACCATACCCTGTCTATTGGATTTTTAGATAGATTCTTCTCAATTTTTACCAATGTTAATAATTGGTATATCGCCTACATTATACTTTTAGGAATTGCTTTCACAAAAGGAGGAACCAGAGGAAAAATTGCCGTTGGATTTATTATCCTATTAATCTTAGTAACTGACCAGATCGGGCATAAAGTAATCAAAGAAATTTTCCAGCGAATTAGGCCTTGTAATGCGTTATCAGACGTGATTACACCATTAGGCTGCAATGGAACATATTCATTTCCTTCAAATCATGCATTAAATAATTTTGCTGCAGCAACTTTTTTTTATCGTTTATACCCTAAATTAAAATGGGTTTTATTCGTCACAGCTTCTCTCGTTGCAATTTCTAGGGTATATCTTGGTCTTCATTATCCAAGTGATATTGTGGGAGGAGCAATTATTGGATTTGCATTTGGCTCCATATTTTCAACTGCTGCAATATTTGTTGAGAAATATTTTACTGAGAAAAAACTATTAACACGGGAAAAAAATGAATGATGAAATTAGAATAAGAAATGCTGAAATTAAGGATGTTTCAATTATTCTAAAATTGATAAAATCTCTTGCGGAATATGAAAAGCTTTCGCATCAATTTATCAATAATATCGAGCTGTTAACAAAATACTTATTTGGTGAAAGAAAATTTGCTGAAGTATTGTTAGCAGAGTTGAATAATGAACCCGTTGGATTTGCACTTTATTTTCATAATTATTCAACATTCGTCGGTAAACCCGGAATTTATCTTGAAGATCTGTTTGTTCGGCCTGAAATGCGTGGAAAAGGAATTGGTAAAAAATTGTTTCTTGAACTGGTAAAGATTGCAAAAAATAGAGATTGCGGCCGCGTAGAGTGGAGCGTTCTAAATTGGAATTCATCAGCAATAGGTTTCTACAAAAGTTTAGGCGCTGTTCCAATGGAAGAGTGGACCGTTTATCGCCTAACTGAAGAAAAAATAAATGAATTAGCTAATCATGTTTAATCTGTTTACCACGTACTCAATATTTATGGGTATTAGAGATTTAATTAATTTTCTTCTGAAACTATTAATACAAGTTTATATTCGTGGTGTATTTACATATATACTGCTTTAAGTTGGTTCGGATAACGAAAACTATTTTTTACAATCCTTTTCACCGTTGAACTGGTTTAATAAGATACCAATAAGAGGTACTTTCTTATATATTTTTGTATTATTGATCGCTTTTTTTGTATCATTCAATCATTTATTTAGAACAAAAGTTGATTATTGGTACGGAAGCCGGTGGTTTAAATATACTAGCTGGTGGTGGAGTGATTGGTTTAAATTCTTAACAAATCTATTAAAGGAAAACTTAATGACAGTCTCTAAAAATCGCAGAGTAGTTATAACAGGAATGGGAGCCCTTACGCCTATTGGATTAACAGTTCAAGATTTTTGGGAAGGAATGATGAGCTGCAAAAGTGGTGCGGCAACTATTACTAGCTTCGACACTTCAAAGCTTGAAACTAAATTTGCTTGCCAGTTGAAAGGCTTTGACCCCCAATTATATATTGACAAAAAAACTGTAAAAAGATTAGATCCTTACGCACAATATGCACTTTCAGCAGCATCTCAAGCAATTAGCGACAGTGGTCTTGATACTGCTAATTTAACAGATTCGCAAAAAGCACGGATTGGAGTAATTTTTGGCAGTGGAATTGGTGGCATTCAAACATTTTACCAGCAATCTGTAATTAATCATAGTCAAGGTCCCTCACGAATTTCTCCCTTCTTTATTCCTATGATGATTCCAGACATAGCTGCCGGCTATATTTCAATTCAGTATGGATTTAGAGGACCAAACTATTGTGCAGTTTCAGCTTGCGCAACTTCAAATAATAATATCATCGACTCCTATCTATTGATTAAGCAAGGTTTAGCATCTGTAATCGTTACTGGTGGCAGCGAAGCTTCATTAAATGAAATAGGCATTGGAGGTTTTAATGCCTCTCGTGCATTATCAACTAGAAATGATTCACCGGAAACTGCAAGCAGACCATTCGATTTAACACGCGATGGTTTTGTAATGGGCGAAGGCGGCGGTGCGTTGGTACTGGAAGATCTTGAACATGCTCTTCATCGAAATGCAAAAATTTATGCGGAGATAATTGGAGTCGGATTATCTGCTGATGCTCATCATATCACTGCTCCTCATCCCGATGGTTTAGGCGCTGTATTAGCAATGGAAATGGCAATTAATAATTCTGATATTAATGTTACTGATGTTGATTATGTTAATATGCATGGAACTTCAACACCTCTTGGAGATATTGGTGAAACATTAGCTATTAAAAAAGTTTTTGGCGAACACGCAGCAAAAATGAATGTATCATCTACAAAAAGCATGACTGGCCACCTGCTTGGAGCAGCGGGTGCAGTTGAAGCGATTGCTTCTATTTTAGCAATTCAGAACGATACAATTCCACCTACAATTAATTTTTCGAATCCTGATCCGGATTGCAACCTGAATTATACATTTAACAAACCAGAAAAAAAGGAAGTGAATGTTGCATTAAGTAATGCATTTGGATTTGGAGGCCACAACACTTCAATATTATTCAGAAAATTTTTCCACTAACCAACATCCTAAAAATAATTGGAGGTTAAAATGCCTGTTAAACCAAGTAATAAAGAAGAAGAGTACATTGCGCGACTAGAATTTGAGGAAAAGAAAAAACGTGAAGAAGCTAACCGAAAAAAATTATTGGCTGATGAACGTAAAAGACTAAAGGAACTTCATCATATGAGATGCCCTAAATGCGGAATGGAACTTATTGAAATAAATTACAAAAAGCTCAAAATAGACAAATGCTCAGCATGTTCGGGTATATGGCTTGATGCGGGAGAGTTTGAGGCTGTTACCGAAATGGAAAAATCTGCCCTTAATAAATTCTTTAATGTTTTTAAGAAGTAGGCGAAAAATTTACTTTACTACAGGTGTTATTACTACGATTTGACAATTATTAAATAACTGGAGTATTAATTTGGATTGGATTTTACAACCTCAGTACTTAATTGCTTTACTTACGCTTACAATCCTTGAAGTTGTATTAGGTATTGATAACATAATTTTTATTTCTATCCTGGCAGGAAAACTACCCGCAGCTAAAAGAAAGAAAGCCCGATTAATTGGATTAACACTTGCAATGGTAACAAGAGTCGCCCTTCTTTTTTCGCTTACTTGGATAATGC
>JACAFC010000291.1 GCA_013388515.1 Ignavibacteriaceae bacterium
TAGGTGGTTGCCAGGAATTAAATGGTCCGATGACATTTTGAAAACTTCCCGACTCATCTTTTTCGAATAGAGAAGCAATAGAATCAATTGCCAGATCTTCAAGTGAAAGTTCCTCTCTTGAAACTATCTGATATATCTTTTTATAATTAAACCGTAGATTGCTCAAAGCAATTTTATAGCAGATTTCTACAAGTTTATTGATTGAATTCTGGGATTCTAGAGTTGAGATTTCATGCAGGATTGTGACAATTTTGTTCATCTATTAATGGAAGTTCCCCAATTACTTTCAAAGTTCATCTAGAAATTCTTCAATTGAAATACCAGCATCTTTCAGAATGGCAGTTAAAGTTCCCTTTGGAATGTCTCTTCCTTTATGAATTGGAATTGTTACCCTTCTCTTATCTGAATCTCTCTTAAGATGTAAATGACTTCCTTTTTGTCTCTGCTCAACAAAACCAAATTTCTTTACAACCCTTACGAGCTCGGAAGAAGTAATAGCCGGTAATTTGCTCATGCTGTTGTTACGGAAAGCTTTGTTACAAAAGTAGGTTCAAGTTCTTCCGGAACTACTTCACCATCTTCCAGCATTGACTCTATATGAAGTTGAATAGCTTCGCTAATATTAACCCTGGCTTCGTCAATTGTTTGACCAAATGAATGACAGCCAACCAAAGCTGGAACGTAAGCGTGGTATCCCTTTTCGTCCGGCTCAATCACCACAGAATAATTATACACTTTCATTTTACACTTTAATTTTTTCTGCTTCTAAAATAACAAATCGAAACTTTACAAACTATATTTGGATATATCCAATCACAGTAATAATACCCAAAACTTTCATTCTATTTAATGATTTGTTTCCTAAGGTCCCCCTTAGGGGGATTTAGGGGGCTTCTCTAAGAAAAATTTGTGTTTGTTGGGAGAAGTTTTCCGAACTGGACTGATTTTCTGTTATTGATACTATTGTAATCACAGTCAAATTTTCAATCATTTATTAAAGGAAGCTCTAATGAAAACATTTATTACTTTAGGTATA
>JACAFC010000126.1 GCA_013388515.1 Ignavibacteriaceae bacterium
CCGTTGGGCAAAGAATCGATCGGAGCGCCTTCAGAAAAAAACAATAGAAATAGTTGATCAATTCTGCTCTGACTATGAAAGTAAAATAAGAAGTATGGGAGGAATTGGTTTTTTCCTCGGCGGTATTGGGCCTGATGGACATATTGGGTTTAATGTTCAAGGAAGTGACCATTTCTCTACTACCAGGCTGACAGCTACAAATTACGAAACACAAGCTGCAGCAGCGACTGATCTTGGAGGAATTGAAATTGCTAAACACCGCCTTGTGATTACGATAGGACTTGATACCATAACTTACAATAAAAATGCAGTTGCAATTATTATTGCTGCTGGTGAGGCAAAGGCTAATATAATTCGCGACTCCATTCAGAACGAAGCTTCTAATGTTTATCCTGCAACTGTTTTGCAGAAACTTAAGAACGCCAGGTTTTATCTTACAAATGGAGCAAGTTTAAGATTGCAGGAACGAAGATATTTAGATGTAATTGCCGAGGAACCATTGTCTCAAAGTTCTATTGAACGTGCCATCATTAATTTAGCCATCGATAAAAAAAAGGAACTGACAGCTTTGCGTGATGATGATTACAAATCTTCATCTTTGAGTGATTACGTTTTGAAAAAAACTAAATTAAGTTCATCTGATGTGAATAAGAAAATCAGAAATGAAATAATCAGCAGATTAAACAAAGGGCTAGAGGTTGTTGAGAATCAAACTATTCTTCATACTGCTCCGCATCATGATGACATAATGCTGGGTTACTTGCCCTATATAAATCACCTGGTTCGCACACCGCTTAACCAGCATTATTTTGTTACACTAACAAGTGGATTTACTGCAGTAACTAATAGTTTTATGCTGGAACTTATGCAGAATTTAAAGAACCAGCTTTCTTTGGGAAATATTAAGGCAAATCAGGAATTTGAACCTGAGTACCAAGAAGGACGAAATCGGGATGTCAACTTATATTTGGATGGCATTGCTGCTAGAAGCCGAACAATTAAGAATGAAGCAATTGCTCGTCGATTATTACGGAATATGATTGAAATTTATGAAGAGGATAATCTCACTTATCTTGAAGACAGAGTAGATGAATTAATAAATTACTTCAAAACACAATACCCTGGCAAGAAAGATATTCCTCATGTGCAAAAACTAAAAGGAATGATGAGGGAGTGGGAGGAGGAATTGATTTGGGGATACTTTGGTTTCAACACTAAAAATGTTTTGCACATGCGGTTGGGATTCTATCAAGGCGACATCTTTACTGAAAATCCAGAAATGGAAAGAGATGTGCTGCCAATTCTTAAACTGTTAAAAACTATTAAACCAACAATTGTTACAGTTGCACTTGATCCGGAAGGAAGTGGTCCGGATACTCATTACAAAGTTTTGCAGGCTATATCGGAAGCTTTGCGTATTTATGAAAAGGAAACCGGTATTTCGGATATTAAAGTTTGGGGTTATAGAAATATTTGGTATAGATTTCACCCTGCTGAAGCAAATGTATACATCCCTGTTAGTCTAAACTCTATGGCAATTCTTGAAGATACCTTTATGAACAGTTACGGCTCTCAGAAAGCCGCGAGCTTTCCAAGTTGGGAATATGATGGTGCTTTCTGCAGGCTGGCTCAACAAATTCAAGTCGATCAATTTGAAAAAATAAGACTTTGTATTGGAAAAGACTTCTTTCTCAAAAGTAGTATGCCAAGATTTAGAGCAGCGCACGGTTTGATTTTCTTAAAAGAATTAACTTTAACTGAATTTTATGAGCACTCAAAAGAGTTAAGAAGAATGACTGAAAACAGTTAGAATTTATTCTTTAACCTTACTTAATAAATCGAACATTAACGCTTGGTGTTAGGCTAAGACTTATATCAACGGACCCTAGCTTAAAATCTTTAAACTGAACATTTTTATAAAAATCGCCCGCTTTAAAGAGGCATTTTAATATAACAGATAATACTTTGCGGCCTTCAACTTCAGCCAACAAATTTTTCTTTTCCTCTTCCGTTCTGTCGGATTGATACGAAAAGGATAAACTAATTTGCGGCGGGAGACCTAAAGCCGCATTAATTGAGGTCAGTTCATAACCGGCGCGTGTAATTAAGTTTTTTGATTCATCCAGCATGTCTGCAATTTCTTTTGCTTTATTTGTTCCCGCATCCTTAAATTCATCCATTATTGTTTTTGATTCTTCGCCTATAAAATTCTCTTTTAACTCACTAAGTTTATCCGTTAGCGAATTTGCTGAGTCTTTTGCTTTTTGAAAGATCTTATCTACGCCCAATTATACCTCCTATAGTAAATCAAAATAATGTATTACAAAAATAAAACTCTTCATTCAGACAACAATAGCAGGAGGAGAAAATCCTGCCTAAAATTACTGACAAGTCTTATTTACAAAATCGGTAAAAATTTTTTCCTGTTAATTCAACAAGGCATAAAAGAATTTTTTACATCTATAGATAAGTGGCTGAGTGAATTGGGATGATAGCATTTGAAAATAATTGAATATCAGCGAAAAAGTGTTCGGCATCCTTATTGAATAAACGTGAATTGAAGTTGTTATAGAATAATTTGGAAAAAATGTGGTAATAAAATTCTGTTGCAATTTGGAAATATGAAAAATAAAATGAGACGGTAGTGTATAAAAATATTTCACTTTATCTATACCAGAATGCTCACTACGAAAACTTGTCAATCGAGCTTTTCGAGATTGAGTCGAGAAAAAAACAAATCTACAATTCAGTTACTTCGTTGAAAGAGCTAAGCAAGTTGAGCGATAAACTGCAAAACGAACTTGCAACTCTTCTTAACCGGGAAAAAAATATCCTTTCTGATTTGCTAAGAGCAACTGCACACTCGGAAGCAGAATTATGTGCTATGGCATTACCTTCCAAAAAGTAATAATCGATTGAAATTTTGTTTCTGGTTTAATCTCATAAAGAATCCTACTGCTAAAAAAACAAATATCACGCGCTATTTAAAGCAAATCGCTTTATGAGCTCAGTTCCTTACACTTTTCCTTAAAAAAATTTTTGTACAATATTAATTTTCATTTCGATATAATCTTATCGGAATTATTCTTTTTAACTAGTAATTAGTGTACAAATAAATTTAAAGACAACAATGCTGTAGGTTATTTGAAAATAAAAAAACCGAAGTTAAACCTCGGTCTTTTGTGGGGGCTGAAGGAGTCGAACCTCCGACCCTCTGCTTGTAAGGCAGATGCTCTAAACCAACTGAGCTAAGCCCCCAAGTTCAAAATTTGTGTCCCAAATATTGGATAAATTATCTAATTATCCAAAAAATTGAGCGAGCGACGGGGTTCGAACCCGCGACATTCAGCTTGGGAAGCTGACACTCTACCAAC
>JACAFC010000257.1 GCA_013388515.1 Ignavibacteriaceae bacterium
CCATAATTATTAGTTTCAGTTGCAGTTTCCCATTCAAGAGTAACCTTTCCATTTGCAACAGAAGCATTAAAAGAGGTTAATTCAACAGGCACAGCTGAAACAACTTCCGCTTGGTTACTAAATGTTGATGTAGTATCGACATTATATGCATAAACCCTGTAAGTGTACAAAGTAGAATCTGCAACAGATGTATCTTCGTAGGAAATAACATCGGCAGCTACAGAATCTAAAACTGAATAAACTTCAACACTTGCAGAGTCTCCTAATTTTCTTTCAATAATAAATCCAAGTTCATTATCAGAATTGTCTGTCCAATCTAATTTAACATTGTGTGAATCAACAGGGCTCAACACTGCTGTTAAGTTTGATGGTGCAGTAATCACTTGATATACATGAATATTAAATGACTGTGTTGCTTCTGGATTTACTCCATTTGCCGCTTTAACTGTTACTGAAAAATCACCCGTTGCTGCAGGCAACCATTGAATTAAACCTGAAGCAGTGTCGATTATCATTCCACTTGGTGATGTAACTAAAGAATAAGTAGGATCCGGAAATCCATCAGCATTTACATCATAAGTATAAGGATGATTCAATTCAACCGAAGTGGAAGGAGTTGATGTAATAACCGGTGCTGATTGAACTTGGCAATAACCTAAGTTAGAAACCCCGCTAGCATAATGCTGTCCGATGGTTGTAGCATCTAGAGCCACATTATAAATTGCGGCCTCATCAATACTGCCTTCAAAGAATTTCTCATTAGTGCCGCTCCGATAACCAATTGCAATTCCCTGTGTTGCATGAGCAAAACCAGCTGTAAATGTAGTTGAAATTACACCTTCCAATATACCATCAACATATACTTTTAATTGGTTAGTGCTTGCATCTCTAACCCCAGCAATATGATGCCAATTTCCATCATAAAGAATTTTAGTTCCAGCTACAGTAAATGTTTCACCTAAAGTATTCCGCACAGAGAAAGTGGCAGTTCTGCTGCTTCCAAATTTAAGATTTATTGCAAGGTTGCCAGTTGCTGGCTTTCTCTCCAATATTATCTCTTCTCCAGTATATGTAGCTGATGGATGCAACACCCATGCTTCGAAAGTAAAACTTGTATTTAAAGCAAAATCATATGCAGCTATCCTGCCAGCAGTCAAGCCGTTTGATGTTCCATTAAACGATTGGGCGCCATTTACTTTTCCGGTTGTTGGTGTTGGCGCACTTGAACTTGTTGCAGTGTTAGTGCCAACATAATCAGCGTACGTGCTGCCCGAGGTTTCATCGAGTTTCCAATAAGAGAGTAAAGTAGGCAAACACGCCCCTGCCTGAAATTCTTCAACATAAATCATGAAGGATTGTGTCGCATCAGGACTTATTCCGTTGGCTGCATTCACAGTAACATTAAAAATTCCTGTTGATGTTGGAATCCATTGAATCAATCCTGTTGAGGAGTTGATTGTCATTCCTGTTGGAAAAACAGTAAGTGAATAAGTTGGATTTGGATTACCATTTGTTTCAACATTATAAGTGTATAAATAGCCAACCATTCCTGTAGTATCTGGCACCGATGTAATGACAGGGGCTGAAGTTTGATTTGAAGATACACTAATTGTAAATGATTGAGTGGCATCAGGGCTTATTCCGTTTGCAGCTTTTATTGTTACATTATAATTACCTGTTGCCGATGGTGTCCACTGAACCACACCGGTTGATGCATTAATGGTCATCCCAGCCGGAGCTGTTGTTAAAGAATATGTTGGGTCTGGGTTCGCATCAGTTTCAGCATCATAAGAATATAGAACACCAACAAGCCCAGTAGTTGGAGGCGTTGAGGTAAATACAGGTGCAAATGTTGATGAAGTTTGGACGTTAATGGTAAATGATTGTGTTGCATCTGGACTTATTCCATTCGAAGCATTTACTGTAACATTGTAACTCCCAATAGCTGACGGCGTCCATTGTATGAGGCCTGTACTAGAATTAATTGTCATCCCACTGGGTGCGGTTGTTAAAGTATATGTAGGGTTAGGATTTGCGTCTGTTTCAACATCGTAGGTGTATAAGGCACCCACTATTCCAACAGTAGATGGAGTTGAGGTTATTATTGGAGCAAAATTAGTACTCGCATGCACCGTTATTGTGAATGACTGAGTTGCATTAGGGCTTACACCGTTTGAAGCAACAACTGTAACATTATAATCACCTGTTGCGGATGGAGTCCATTGTATTACTCCAGTTGTAGAATTAATGGTCATGCCGCTGGGTGCATTAGACAATGAATAAGTCGGAGTTGGATTTCCAGTTGCATTAACATCATAGGAATACAATTGACCAACAGTAGCGTTAGTAATTGCACTTGTAATAATGTTTGGAGCAGTATTTTGTACTGCACCGTAGCTGACTAATTTGAAATTTCTATAAACAATATTGGGCACTGAGTTTACATACTTATCTGTGTGTCCAGGCGCGCTTCCTAACCATATTTTAAAATCGATTGGTGCATAGTCATAAGGCCCATGAACTGGCCCCCAAACAGTTGTACCATTAATCATCACCTGAAAAGTTTTATTATTCCATTCAACTCTAATTTTATACCAGTTGTTCACATCAGTAAAATAATCAGTACCTGTTGGTTCTTCTCCCCAATCTTTGTCTATTAAACCATTTTCATCATAGCCAAATACTGCTTTAGTCGCATTCAGTCTTTCTGGAGTAGGTGCTGCACACTGAAGTACTGCTTTATAAGCTGCTCTATTTTGGCGATAGTGGAAGTTCCATCTAAAAAAATTTGTCTTAAAGTCATCAAAATATGGTATAGGTTCATTAATTCCCCGACCATCATATAACCCTATGAATCCATTATCTGCATCACCTTCAGCATCTTGAATTGCACTCCTCGAAAACCCTTTTATTTCAAACTCAGCATATCCATTTACTACTTGAACTGGTGAATCGTAAAGGATATGATTTGCACCAATACCGGGTTTATATCCTTCAGAGGAAAAACTACCTCCTACTTTTGTTCCAAGCGTGTTCCCTTGGAGCGGATCGTTTATAATCACAGTTTCTTGTGCAAAATTCACGGCCGCTAAGGAAACAAGAATAAAGCACATAAATAGAACTACTTTTTTCATTTTGAACCCTTCTAAATTTATAGATGAAAATATTTTCTTTAATCGTGGTAAATCGATAGAGCTAACAAAAAAGTTATTTTTCCCAATACTTGCCCCATCTTATATCAAAAAATTTTTATTATTTCTGGTATAAAATTAAGAATTTTTAATGAGTTATCACAAATAGTGCCAAGAAAATATTTATTCCATGGGCATAATTCAACACGGAACTTCCACTTTTACTATTCAAATGGTAAAAGTACATTTAATTCCGCATGTTAGGATTAAAAGTAGTCATGAGTCAATTATAAAATTTTACATCGAAAAATAAAAAAAGCGGTCAGAAGACCGCTTTCTTATAATTGGATTTTGAAATGATGGCTTATTTTACAAGCATCATTTTCTTGGTTTCTGTAAATTGTCCAGAGGTTAATTTATAGAAATACATCCCAGTGGCAAACCCACTCAGATCTACATCAATATCATAACTTCCCGCTTCGAAAAAGTTATTTAGAGGTTGAGCAATCAGCTCACCGAGCTGGTTATAGATCTCAAGTGTTATTTTAGAACCAGTTGGCACAGCAAACTTTATTCTAGTAGCAGGATTAAAAGGATTTGGATAATTTTGATAAAGCACATAATCTACTGGAAGCACTTCAGCTGATATTTGTGTTGAATATATTTCTGTCCCGCCTTTAGAATATTTAACACGATAAGAATACTTTCCTGCATCATTTGCAACATCAACAAATTTAAAAGATCTAGAGTAGTTGTTATTTGCTATGTTTATATTGGTTATCTCTTGCCAGTTAGAACCATTTCCTAGAGTATTATCGTTTCTCTCTATTATAAATACGCCTTCATTCATATTTATGTTGGTTTCCCAATAAAGTTCAACTGAACTTCCTTTTACATTTCCAGCAAATGAATAAAATATGTCTATATTGCTGACTGTAGATTTAGCTAAAACATTCTCACAGTAAGCAAGATTAGCTAATCCATTATTATAATGCTCTAATATTGAGGCTGCATCTAATACACCATTGTATATGGCTACCTCATCTATCGATCCATTATAGAACTTGTTATTAGTGCTCCTTCTACGCCCGATACTTATTCCTTCATCTGCTGA
>JACAFC010000107.1 GCA_013388515.1 Ignavibacteriaceae bacterium
GTTCTCAAGTTGATTTGTAAGCGCTGTAATGTGATTAAGTAACTGCCAAAAATCTTGATTACTTTTTTGAAGTTGATCAATTTGTGAAAGTAAATTGGAGTCTATATTTGTATCGCTGTCAATTGAAATAATGGTTTTTATGATGCTGGAAAGCTGAATAACATTTTCTATCAAGGCGGCAGCCACTAATCGGTGGCCTTGTCCAGATGGGCGATTACTCCCATCCCAGTCACCCCAGAAAGACATGATTTCTTTATGATAATTGTTGGAGTAAATGGAGGCAAAATTTTCTGCATGAATCATTGCTTTCAGATCGCAAACAAGCTCCTCGCCTTCTTTTGCAGAATTTATTGAAACATTCTTTCCCAAATATTCGTCTATTAAACATTTGCTAATGCGATTAATAAAAGCTTTATCCGGATTTTGTTTTTTCAGTATTGTATCGAAAGCAGAATTAAAGAGGATGTCAGTATCTATTGCAAAAACTTGAGTAGGGTGGACAGTTCTATCATAAGTTCTTTCCTTAAAAACTTTTTGTCTTTGCTCAAGATTATCTTTATAGAATTCAGACTCAAGATGATTTACTAATGTTGAATTTTTTTCAGAAGTAAATGAAGAAAGAAAGTCCAAATACATATTTCGGCTGCTTTCAAAAATTTTAGTGAAAGCAGCTAACCTTGCGGGCAAATACTTTTCAAAGAATCTTTCAGAAATAATTTTACTTTCGTTCTCGTCCGTAAAGTTTTTTACAGCTTGATAGGAAATTCGTCTGCATTCTTGTTCAACTGAAGCAGTGAACTGCTGCCACAAAAAATCAGAGCTATCAAAGTAAAAATGATTTTTACGATTAACTTTTTTTACCGGGAACAAATGTTTGTTGTACTTTGCTTCTTCCTCTGCAATTAATCGATTAAGATCAATTAAAACTCGTCTTGTCTTTCTCAAAAGTACTTCGGGTGAATCAGTACCGCCTAAAGTAAGTCTAAAAGATTTTCTGCCAAGCTCAAATCCTTTTGATGACCGGGCAAATGCGGATAAAGGAATTATACCAATTCCTTGAGAAGCTAATCCAGATGATAACCAGTCAAGAGAAAGACCATGAGGCAGATGATCTATTGTCATAAGCGGGTACATACTGCCTTGCGGCCGACTAACATGAATTCCAAATGGATTCCTCGATTCCGGAAGTTCTATTTCTGCTTCTTTAATCGCATCCATTTTGGCTTTGAATATTTTATTTCTAAGCAGCCAAAAAAGTTTAATCCTCTCGGAATCATTTCTGTAAAATAGGTAAGCAAGAATGTTAGCAGCTATATTTGGTTTAATATACGAATTATACTTGCAAAAAGATTTTCGTAATTCATCATCTATAATTTCTGCAAATGCAATTCGAGCGCCGGCAAAACTATCAGTCTTGGACAAAGAATGAATGCTTATAACATTCTTTAATTGTTCTCGAAAAACTTGTCCCTCATTAACTAAATCTAAAGCAATCTGTTTAACAGTTTTGGGTCCTTTAATTGAGTTATCTGGTAAAACATTTTGATATGCAAGATCATCAATTACATAAACATTGTTATCAAGACAAAAAGCTAAAAGCCTTTTTATATCTGTTTCCTTAAATATCTTTCCACTGGCATTATGAGGGTTATTAAATATCACAGCAATATTTTTTTGGAATTTTTTATCAAGTAAGGAAATTACTTTACGGCTAATTCCTTCTACATCCAGTTCAAAATCATCTTTAAGAGGAATAAAGTTGGTTTTTGGGAAACAGTGCTCATAAGTCCAGCTAAAATCGCATGTAATAATTTCTTGGATTCCGCAATGAAACCCCAAAATGCCTAAAGCAGTTCGGGCAGAACCATTAACTACTTCTAAATATTTTGCATCATAATAAGGATGTTCTTTGGTAAAAACGTTAATTAAGCTTTTTGCAGTTAGTGCGTGCCAATTATCATCCGATATATTTTTGAAGAGGTCGTCTAATATTTCTTTTGTACTATGAACAGCTAAATAATCAATGGAAGAATTTCGTAAAAGACTAAATGCTTCATCATTTAAGTACTCCTTCATTCTAGATAATATCTTATCAGTTCTGCTCAATACTCTCTCGGTCATTTTTTCGAACGATTTGCTTTTTTCGTATATCAGTGAAGGAACAGGGAATGCAGAACTTTGATCAAGTGAACTATGATCAATGTTGAGTTGAAGTTTTAGTGATGATTCATTGATTTCGTCTTTATTATCAACTAAATATTGTAAAAGTTCAATCTCAGAAGAGCTGGGAGTTCCTTTTAGTTGAAAATGGACTGATTCATAAATTCTTAAAAGTTCAGAATCACCCGCAAGAAATACAACTGAAGAATTCTTCAATTTATTTAAAATGAAAAACGGCGTTAAAATCCGAAGTACCGAGCTTTTTAATTTTGCCTCTCTTGCTAATGAAAAGTGATTTGGGGTATCATTAATTTCGATGATGTATAAAGGATATTTAAAAGCTAGCTCTCGAATATTCCGCCTAGTTTCCTCTGAAAATGATTTATCAAGTATAAGGTAGTTAGGCACATCAAGATTTTCTGCTAACTTTTCAGCAAGTGAGGAATACGCATCTTTTTCAAACTCTGGTATGCTATGAAATTTTAGATTATGAAAACTATTTTCATAAAGCTGTTTGTTCGAATTTGAAATAAAAATATTAGCAGGCAAATTTTGCAGGTAAGAATTTAGAGAATGGAATAAAACTCTTAATGATTCTTTTCTTCCTCCGCTTGAGATAATTATTTCACGTTTTCCGGATCTTTCACCCAAATCATAGCTTAATGGCTCTTCTTGATCATTCTCCAGCCACCGATGAAACTTTTGAATTAATTTAATTGGTTTGTTTATCGAGTATCCGCCTCTTGGAGAGTAGGGAGCGCTGTTTTGAATTAATTCATACAGAAATTCTATACGCTTAATTTCAGATTGATCCCAATCGAGTTCCTCCCTTATAGAATCAATGTTAATTTTTGAATCATCAAGACTATCAATTGGTAAATTCAAGATGGAGCGAAGATAATAGTTAGAGAGGATTTCACTCTGTATAGGATTGCCGATATGAAAATTCACCCTCTCAGCCAAAGGTACAGATGAGGACGCAGTTGCCTCACTAATCTCGGAAATTTTCCCAGGTCTTATTGGTTTTAGTTTAAATAATTTTTCGAAAGGATTGTTATTTGCCAATAAACGATTATGATTGATGAATAAATTCTTGATTTTTCATTTCTAATGTTTTAATGCATCATTTCTTTGTTGACGATTGATTCAACAAACCGCCTAAAAAATTTTTAAGCATTTCAACTAACTGAGAGCTGCTTTCAAAATCACCAAGCGATACCACGGTTTTTGCATTTTTAAGGCTTTGACTTGCCTCTGCCAATCTTGCTACCTGTGGTGTTAGTAAAAGCAGTTCAGGGTTGTTTTTGAAAATACTCATTTCTTCATTTTCTATATCTAATTTTATTTTATCTCTTTTTACCTGCTCATTTAATTTTTTAAGTGCTACTTCTGCCTCTTTTTGTTCTTCAATTTCTTTTAATGATAGCTTTTTCATTTCTAGCTGATGCTCGTATTGTATTATTTCCTCATCAGCTTTCAATTTTAATTGGGCAGTTTGAATTCTAACCAATTGGTTGTTCTTTTCGGTTTCTTCTAAGATTCGTGAAGCCTCTTTTTGTTTAATTGCTTCAGCAATTTTTTTATCTGACGGCTCAACGCTTTGAATTGTTAGGGATAAAATGTCAAGGCCCAGTTGTGTATTAACGCTGTTCAGCTTTTGATTTAAATAATTTATGATATTTTCCGATCTTACTTGTTCAATCTCAAAGCCTTCCGTAAACTCCTTAATTCTGCCTTGAATAATAATGTCAAGTTCTTTTGCAGCGTCAAGCAAAACATCATTACCCCAGCCGCCTATTTTTATTAATTTGGAAATGTTTTCTATTGATGGAGTAACTGTGACTGTGAATTTTACTAATAACGAAATCTTTCCTTTTGCTTCCGCTTCGGCACTTGAAGTAAGTGTATACGTAGTATTTGGTATAACCAAACTTAAATGCTTAGGATAAAATCTCGATTTTCTGTTTTTCACAAAGCCGTTTGATTCATAAAGTACTATCTGACCCGGTTTTTTTACTCTATACTCATAAACAATTGCTGCAGCAAGAAGTAGTAAGATTATGATCAACATAATATCCATTTAGAATTCTCCTTAAAAAATATACAATACTGAAATTTTCAAGCTGGGATTTCTTCGGCAGTATTGTTCTAAAAGCTTTGTCTTTGGAAGTGACACTACAATTTATCTGAAATACTGAAATTTAATGAGATGACCGAAGATTTATCTTATACTAAATATATTCTCAAATCGTTTTAATTTCAAGGATTATTAAAAAGATTACTAAAAATTTTTCAAATAATTCAATAATTATTCATTGAAAAATTATTACATGAAGTGGACTTATAAGTAGACTACAAAATTTGAAAATGCTGAGGCATTGAGTGGATAAGATTTAAATCAGCTGTGAGGCTGGTTTATTAAAATAATAATTCAATGTTTTTTTATTGTTTCCTAATTACTAGTAAAGTAAGATCATCGGACTTAAGGCTGCCGGATAGAAAAGACTTTAGTTCGTCAAGATATGCAGCAATTATTTTTTGAGGATTTGAATTAGTAAAAGAATTTGCAATTGATAAGATTCTATTTTCCCCAAATTCTTCTTTGTAATTCTGTGCTTCTGAAAGTCCATCACTGTACAAAATTATTGAATCTCCAGATTCAAGTTTATACTTATTAACTCCGAATTTGCTGCTGCAAAATAATCCAATTGGAACACCGGTAGATTCAACTTTAATTACTCCACTTTTAGTTAGCAATAACGGCGGGCAGTGGCCGGCATTGCATACTTCAACATCCCCTGAGTTATGAACTAAAACAGCAGCCAGAGTAGAGTAGTGAGTTGAAAGCGTACTTTCACAAAACAAGCGATTAGCTCTTTCAACCAATTCACTTACACCAAGATTTATTGAAGATAAGCTGTGAAACATTGCATGCAGATGCGACATAAGCATTGAAGCCGATACACCTTTTCCAGACACATCTCCTAAAATAAAAAGATTGTCTTTTGAATTTTGATTCATGATTACCACATCACAATAATCACCACTTACAATTTCAGCAGGTTCATAATGATAAGAATATTCCCAGCCATCAACAGATGCAGTATTTTTTGGTAATAGTGCATTCTGAATTTTAGAAGCTAACTTTAAATCTTGCTCCAAAGCACGTTGTTGTTTAGTAGTTAAATGATCAAGGCAGAATCGCAGTAATGGATCCTCTTTTAATCTGAAATCCTCAATTGGATCATGGCAAACTTCACAAAATCCGTAAGTTTTACTTTCAATTCTTTCAAGTGCTGAGTCAACCTCATTTAAAAGTTCTAAAAGGTTATTATCATTTTTTACAGTTCGAATTGAATGCTGGAGTTTATTTTTTCTGTCTAATAGCTGCTTCTTAATTGATTCAGTTTCTGCTGAAATCATATTTGTAACTCCGCCATAAAATACTTATTTGGAAAATTTTTTTGCTAAAGCTGCTTGAACAACAGGTGGAACAAAGTCTGAAATATCACCTTTGAGTGTGGCAAGATTTCTAATTATTGTAGAATTAAGGTATGTATATTTTTCGTGAGGCATTAAAAATATTGTTGCAATATCTTTCGCTAATTTTCTGTTCATTAAAGCCATCTGGAATTCAAATTCAAAATCACTAATTGCTCTTAAACCTCTAATTATTCCACTTGCCCCTACAGCTCTTGCATGATCGACGACCAATCCATCAAATGAATCTACTTCAACACTACTAAATTCCTTAACACTCTCTTTAATAAAATTTACTCTTTCCTCAACTGTAAACAGAGGTGTTTTTGATGGATTTATTGCAACGGTAACTACTACAGCATCAAATAAGTCTCTTGCACGTTTAATTACATCAATATGTCCAAAAGTTACTGGATCAAAAGTACCGGGGTAAATCACTTTACGCATTGTATTAATCCTGATTATTTGTTAATCAAAACTAACAATATTTTAGAAAACCTTCCCTTAAATTGTGTCTCTACTCACGGAGCAAGTTTTATTTGTAAGATATTTTTATTGAAGATAAGAACGCTTTAACATATTTTATAGTTGGCTGATTGCTTTAATAAAATAATCTTTAGTCAGGTCATTAACATTGTCACTTATTCCTAAATCGGTTAAGTCAATACTGTTAATAGATATTTTACTTTATCTATTAGGCCTGTCAGGAATTTATTTAGTCTCCTTGAAAGCTGATTTGCCTTTTCAAATTGATTATAAGCGTTCAGCAGATAAAATAATCAGAATAGAAAACTCAACAGATGCCTCTCTCATAAACAAAACTATTTTAAAAATTAATTCTTATACTCTTTCCTCTCCGGAAGAAACTGAAACCTTTCTTGACGCATATAGTAAGGGAAATACTGTAAAAGTTTTTTTTACCGATCATACTACGGTTGAAGCAGCTCTGATAAATTATTATTCGGTATTGTACATTTTTTTATCCTGGCTGATTGGGAGTTCATTCTTTGCTATTGGAATAGTAGTGTTAATTAAGGCTAAGGCATATAAACCTGCTAGGTTATTTCATTGGGTTACTGTATTTACCGCACTTATGATTATGATGACTTGGGGATACTATAATATTGAACCTAAACCATTTGGCTATTTGATCAGAGAAATTCTTCATCTTTCAGTTAGTATAATACCAGCATTATTTCTTCATTTTACATTGAGTTTTCCTAGGGAGAAAATAATCGGTAATAAAAAACGTTTATCACTGCTTTATACTTTTTCATTTTTAGTTTTTGGATTACTGACTTATTCATTTGTGTTAATCTTGCTTGAACCGACGTCTAGCAGAATTAATGCTTATGTTATCAGCTACAACTTGTCAAGAGTTTTTTTGATAATCTGTGTCATAATTGGTATAGCTGTCTTTATACATTCTTACAAAAATTCACCGATTGAATCGGATAAGAAAAAGTTGAAATGGATTTTATTTGGTCTGTTTTTAGGCCCATTGGGCTTTGTTTTGTTCTGGACGCTTCCCATCATTATCTTCCGAAAGCCAATGGTTTCTGAAGAAATTGTTCTTATACTAATTTCTATTATACCAATCACTTTTGGAATTTCCATAGTCAAATATCATTTAATGGATATTGACCAAGTAATAAATAGAAGTGTTGTTTATTTTTTTGTAATCGGGGTGCTGCTGCTGCTTTATTTATTAATTATAAGCCTACTTGCCAACTTTGCAATCCAAGTTGAATCAAAAGTCTTTTCAATTATTACTGCTTTAACTGTGGTGCTTTTGTTTCAACCATTGAAAAATAAAACACAAAAATTTGTTGATAAAAAATTCTTCCGAGTGCAGTACGATTTTAGGGAAGAGCTTAAAAAATTTTTTGATGAGATTGCAAATTCTTTTGATATAAAATTACTTGCCCATACAGTTGTCGCAAGAATAGAAAGTCTTTTACCTGTAAAAAAAATTGGGTTTTTTATTCTAAGTGAAAAAGACAAGCTTCAACTAGTTACTCATCACAATTTTGATTTGCTGATTAATAGAACGATAAAATTTCAAAGAGAAAATCTTAAAACTGATTTATCATTACCTGTTGCTGTTCCTAGCAGCATTGAACCAGGTGTATTAATTGAGACTGCAGACTTAGAAGTATTTCGACGCTGGGGTATAAACTTGGTATTTCCGATTAAGTCCACAAAGGATGAACTCCACGGGTTCTTGGTTTTAGGCGAAAAAAAATCAGAATCGAGATTCACTGTTGAAGATATTGATCTTATTAGTGCAGTGGTGGGAAGAATGGCTGTGTCTATTGATCGGATAAAGCTTCAGGAAAAGTTATTAGCAAAGCGTCTGGAGTCCGAACGGCTTAAGGAATTGAATCAAATGAAGTCTTATTTTATTTCAAGTGTCTCGCACGACATGAAAACACCGCTCACATCAATTAAAATGTTTGCTGAGCTTTTAAAATCCTCAAAAGAAATTAATTCTGATAAGGCTGGCGAATATCTTGAGATGATCGAGGGTGAAACCAATCGGCTTACAAGGTTGATTGATAATGTTTTAGATTTTTCAAAAATTGAAAGAGGAATTAAAGAATATCATTTAGAAAATATCAGCTTAAATGAAGTTGTAAGTCGTACGATGAAAATGATGCAGTATCAATTTAAGCTGCATAAATTTGAAGTTGAACAGAACCTTAGTGAAAAAGAAAAACTTATTTATGCAGATAAAGATGCTGTTGAGGAAGCTCTGCTAAATTTACTTTCCAACTCCATAAAATATTCGGGCGATAATAAAATTATCAAAGTAACCACGCAACTGGAAAATAATTTCATGATACTTTCAGTTGAAGACAAGGGCATAGGAATTGACAAAGATAATCTTAAAAACATTTTTAATCCATTTTTTAGAATTAATTCGAAGATGATGCAAAAATCTGGTGGTGCCGGACTTGGACTCTCAATTGTTAAGCATATAATGGATGCTCATAAAGGTAAAATCGAAGTTCAAAGCGAATTTGGAAAGGGCAGCAAGTTTAGCTCAATCTTTCCAGTAGTGCCTGAATAAAAATCAGAGGAATTATTATGAAAAGAATTCTCATCATTGAAGACGATCCTGCAATATCAAGAGGATTATCTGATGCACTTACACAAGAACACTTTGAAGTTGTAACCGAAGAGGATGGCGAAAAGGGTTTTAAGTTTGCACAGAATGAAAATATTGCATTGATAATTTTGGATTTGATGCTTCCTGCAAAAAACGGAATTGAAATTTGTTCTGATCTTCGGAAGAAAGGAATTAACACTCCCATTCTTATGCTCACAAGCAAAAATGAAGAAATGGATAAAGTGTTAGGATTAGAAGTTGGAGCAGATGATTATCTTACCAAACCATTCAGCATTAGAGAACTTCTTGCAAGAGTAAAAGCACTGCTAAGAAGAAATCAAGAAATAGTGAAATATATCGAGGCGTATTCTTTCGGATCTGTGTACATTGATTTTAAGAAACAAACTGCCTTAAAAAATGATAAACCTGTTGAACTTAGCACTACCGAGTTTAAAATTATAAAATATTTTGTCGAGCATGAAGGCGAAGTGGTTAGTCGAGATAACTTACTTGATAAAGTTTGGGGTTACGATGTTTTCCCAACTTCACGAACTGTTGATAACTATATTTTATCCATTCGAAAACAAATTGAAGATAATCCATCTGAGCCAAAGCATTTAATTACTGTACCAAAAGCTGGATACAGATTTGTAAAGTGATTTGCTTTTCTTAAAACCGAACTTCTTTCAGTTTTTGTGAATGCGATTTTCTTCCAATGATTATCAAATTTAATTTCAAATTGCTTCGCTTCATTTCATTTCACTCGCAATGACTGCGCCGGCTAATTAAACAGTACCTAAGCAGCAGCAAATCTTTTTACAACTCTTTGACCTTTTTTTGACATCACCTTACATTCATTTGCTTAGCTTTCCAGTGAAAAATTTAAGGTAAAACAATGCAAACAAAGATTCATTCACAATATTATCATCCGTTGACTTTCAACTTTGTTAAAGCTTATCTAATTACAATGCGTCCTTATCTTTTTTTCGTGTCGGGGATGACCGGCATCGTTGGTTTGGCGTATACATTACCAAAAAACTTAATAAGCACAATATCAATAATCACAGCTTCATTTTTATCATACGGATTTGGACAGGCACTAACTGATTGCTTTCAAACGGATACCGATTCAATTTCATCTCCATACCGTCCGTTAACTCAAGGCATAGTGTTAAAAGATCATTTTCTTTTTGTAAGTATTGCAGGATTAATTTTTTGTATCACCGTTTTTGTTATTCATAATCCAATAAATTTGATTTTAGGTACAGCCGCAGGTTTAGGTTTAGCAACATATACTTATTTCAAGCGAAAGTTTTGGGCTGGGCCATTTTACAACGCTTGGATTGTTGCAGTGTTGTGTATCATGGCATTTCTAACTGGTGAAAATAGTGATGTTAAAAACATCAATATAAATTTCCTTTTGGTTTTGATAAGTGTCTTTTCTGGTTATGCCAACTTTGTGTTAAGCGGGTATTTCAAAGACATCGAAGCTGATAAAGTAACCGGTTATAACACTTTGCCTGTTATATATGGAAGAAGATTTGCTGCATACTCAAGTGATATGTTTGCTTTGGTAATGGTATCTACTGGTTTTGTGATCATGTATTTAAGAATAAATGAAATTGGATCTGTGTCTTCGATAATTCCTGCGATAGCTTTTTTATCCATAAGCTTGCTTATTGTGTTTGCTGCACAGTTACTTCTTCATAAAGTTAAAACAGATATGGAAGCTCATTCAGCAATAGCGCTTGTGGTTCATAGTTATATTTTGCAGTTATCTGGTTTGGCATTATTGCAGCAATCCAATTTGCTGGTTTTCTTAATTCTTTTTTACATCGGATTTAATTTAGTTATGAAGTTTAGACCAGAAAAAAGTCAAATTTAGGCGATGAGATGTTAATCTTACTTAACAAGTATTGTTCTGGCGGCAAAGGATTTGAAAAGTGGAGATGCATACAGAATTATTTCGTAAAATTTAATGCTGCAATATTAAATACGGATGATTCTGAGCTTTCATCCAAGCTGAGTGAAGCTATTTGGAATGGGGAAACGGTTTTCATAGCTGCAGGCGGTGATGGAACTGTAAATCATTTATTGAATTTAATAATTGAAACTGCCGGTGAACAACTTTTAAAAAAGTTTTTAATTGGAGCTGCTGGTATTGGCTCAAGCAATGATTTTCACAAACCCTTTAAAGTAAAGATGGGGAAAATTCCAATCAGCATTGATTTTGAGAATGCAGATTTGCGTGATGTTGGTGTATTAAGCTATGAATTTAATGGTAAGCAAATCACGAAATATTTTTTAATCAACGCAAGCATTGGAATAACCGCTGAAGCAAATAATCTGTTTAACAAAACCGATAGCATTTTACATCTCTTAAAAAAAATTAATACGAAATCCGCAATTCTTTATTCAGCGTTAAAAACTATTTCGGGTTATAAAAATCTTAATGCTGAATTACGTGTTAACGATACAGAATTAAAAACCAAGATTACGAATTTGGGTGTGACTAAAAATCCACACTTCTCTGGTGATTTTTGTTATGACTCAATTGCTGACTTCGATAATGGAAAGTTTAACGTTCATTTGGCTTATGATATGCAAAGGATGGATGTGCTTAAATTGATGAGGTCTCTAACTAATCAAGGTTTTTCTAAAACTCCTAAAACAAAATCATGGCAGTCCAATCGAATATCAGTATCATCAATTAACGAATTTGCCGTTGAGTATGATGGTGAGGTAATAACTACTAACAAAGTTGAGTTTAATATTCTTCCAAAATTCATAAGGGTGTGCGGCAATGGAAAAATCACTTGAAGTTGATTTTATCAATTCAATTGCAGAAAAATTCATGCGTTCGCCTCTGCAGATGAATAAAATCCATCAAAGCGATGCTGAGATAATAAAATTAAATTGTGATTCAGAAATTATGATTGCAATTACTGCGGACACAATATCCGAGGAAATAAAATTTGGTTTGTATGATAACCCTTTTCTAATTGGGTGGATGGCGGTTGTGGTAAATATGAGTGATCTTGCAGCAGTTGGTGCCTCACCTCTCGGAATTGTTGTTGCTGAATCATTTACACATAACTTGGAAAAAACTTTTATTTCTAAAATACAAGAGGGAATAGAAGCGGCTTGCCGAGCTTGTAATACTTTTATGCTTGGTGGCGATATTAGTTCCACTGATCAGTTATCTTTAACTGGATGTGCGATTGGAATTTTACAGGGGAAGAAATTTCTAAGTCGAATTGGATGTATACCTGGCGATATAATCTATTCTACGGGCAAACTTGGAAGAGGGAATAGTTTTGCTTTGAAGAAATTTAATCGGTTAGATCATGTTGATTTGGATTACAAACCGATCGCCAGATTGAGAGAAAGCAAATCCTTAATCAATTTTGCAAAGTGCTGCATGGATACAAGCGATGGCTTTGTTTCAACCCTCGATCAGATTAGGCAGTTGAATAACTGCGGCATTAAACTGATTGATGACTGGGAAAGTATTATTGATGAAGATGCTAAAGTCATTTGTAAAAAGTTAAATATACCTTTATGGTTTTTACTTGCCGGTTATCATGGAGAGTTTGAACTGGTATTTGCAGTCTCTCCAGATTTGGAGGGAAGTTTTCTGAGTAACTGCAAAAAAAATAATTGGAAACCTATTAAAATTGGACGTGTAATTGATTCACCACAATTAATTCTCAACTTAAATGGTAAAGAAAAAAATGTTGATTCCTCTTTTATTAGAAATCTCTCTTTTCAGCATTCCAGCGATGTTAAAAGTTACATTAAAGCACTGTTTGAGTATGACGAGAAACTTCGGTGATAATTTGAGCAAGTGGAATTTTATTTAGAGTTATCAAAGCACACCCTCACTCCGCTCAAAAAGGGGAGAGACGTCATGCAGCTCTTCTCAATTGAAAAAGAAACGCAGTACTTCCCCTCTCTGAGAGGGGAACGAAAGGGGTGTGTTAACATGACATTTTTTTGACATTAGATTTACCTCACCTTGACAACTAACCCTCACTTTTCTTTTAGCTTTCCAATGGAAAATGTTAGTGGCTAAAAGAAAGGACAAAAAAATGGAACGTACACTAGGATACAGCGGAGGTGAAAATTTTGATCTTCATTCTATTTTATTGCGTGGACAAAAGATGAATATCAATGAAAAAACTGAATTCTTCGGGCAATTTATAAATGATCTATCGTCGAACGATCAAATGCTTTGTATGAGATGCATTAGCTCAGCAGCCGATAGAGAAGTTCAAGTATATGATGAGCTTTCGCAATCTTATCACAAAATGTTGATGTTCGGTTCCAATAATTATCTTGGGCTTGCAAACCATCCTTACATAATTCAAAAAGTTAAAGAAGCTGTCGATGAATATGGAATTGGAGTTTCTGGTCCTCCTTTATTAAATGGTTACACAAAACTCCACCGAGAGCTTGAAGAAAAATTAGCTGAATTCAAGAACGCTGAAGATGCGATGATATTCTCAAGTGGTTACGGTGCAAATGTTGGATTAGTTTCAGGATTGATGAATCGAAGTTCCATCGTACTTTATGATGCCTATAGCCACGCTTCTTTTTGTGATGGAATAAAATTATCTGGTGCTCAATCCTACTGTTTCCCTCATAACGATTTGAAGTCGTTAGAGGCTCGCTTAAAATTAATACGCTCAAAATCTAGTGATGATGTATTTGTTGGAGTGGAAGGTGTTTATTCTATGGATGGTGATACTGCTCCGCTTGATGAGCTTTTAGTTTTATGCAAAAGGTATGATGCAATTTTGATTGTTGATGATGCCCATGGTACTGGCGTTATGGGTGAAGATGGAAAAGGTACTGCTGAAGCATACAACGTTGAGGGCAGCGTTGACATAACAATGGGTACTTTCAGCAAAACATTTGCTGTAACTGGCGGATTTATTGTTAGCTCAAAAGAGATAATAAACTACTTAAGATTTTTTGCCCGCTCATATATGTTCTCGGCTTCTGTTTCACCTGCAGTTGCTGCTGCTGTTTTAGCTGGACTTGAAGTAATTAAAAATGAACCTGAGCGTTTGCAAAATCTTTGTGATAATATTCAGTATGCAAATCAATTACTTAACAAACTTGGGTTTACGGCGAGCAACAAATCAGCAATAATTCCTCTTCGAGTTCCATTAACTATGAACATCCGAAAAGCTGCTTACGAATTCCATAAGAGAGGGGTATTCA
>JACAFC010000198.1 GCA_013388515.1 Ignavibacteriaceae bacterium
AATATACCTTGCGGCATATCCAACCGTTTTAACAGCACTTGGCAGAACTAAACCTGGTGTGTATGATGAGATTATAAATTCTGTGAATAGAGGAACAGTTATTCTGAATTACATTGGACATGGAAGTCCAGAACTTTGGGCACATGAACGTGTTTTTGTTAAAAGCACAACAATTCCTCTTATGAAAAATGACAAATATTTTTTCTTAACTGCAGCTACATGCGATTTTGGTTACTATGATATTCCAGGTACTCAAAGTGCAACCGAAGCAATGATTACCAAAGAGGGAAGCGGTGCCATTGGTGTTTTCTCTGCATCAAGACCTGTTTATTCGCAGCAAAACGCTAACTTGAATGAAGCTCTTTTTACTAGTATGCTTTCTAATGCAAGAGATACACTCAATCTTCCTATTCCTGTAGGTAAAGCTTATATGAAGGCAAAATTAACAGGCAGCGGCGATATACATAACGATAATAAATTTCATCTTTTCTGCGATCCTACACTTCGGCTTAACATTCCCCAATATCTTGCTGATTTTGATTCTGTGAATGGTCAGAATTTAAGTATTGATGTACAGCTTAAAGCTTTAAGCAACACCTCAATTGAGGGGAGAATAAAAAAATCGAGTTCGGTTTATTGGGATGATTTTAACGGTGAAGGAACTCTAACTGTATTTGATTCGAAGAGACAGGTAAAATTAGATCCATTAAGTTCTCCAACTAATCCTTTTTATATGACTGTGCAAGGCGGAATTATTTTTAGAGGAAGAACCTCTATTGTTAACGGACATTTTTCTACGAACTTTATTGTTCCAAAAGATATTTCTTATGAAAATGCAAACGGTAAAATATTGTTGTACTTCTCCTCTGATAATGTGGATGGATTAGGATACACCTCAAAAGTTAAAATAGGAGGAACTGATTCTACTGCAGTTAATGATGGTGCAGGTCCTGATATTGAAATTTTCTTTGATGATGAAAATCAAGGAAACACAACATTGGTTAATCCTAATTCTTTGCTTATAATAAAATTAAATGATGGTTCAGGTATTAATACCACAGGTACAGGTGTGGGACATAAGCTTGAAGGAATTCTTAATGATAAGACAAACGAGCCGATCGATTTTACCAATTATTTTACAGGAGATTTGGATGCCGGAGGTCAATCGGGAGCAATACGCTACAGGTTTAATAATTTAGAACCTGGTGAATATAAAATGCTAGTTAAGGCTTGGGATGTTTTTAACAATCCTTCTTCCGAGGAAATCTTTTTTACCGTTGTACAGGGTAATGATTTAACCATTACAGATGTTTACAATTTCCCAAATCCATTCAGTTCATCAACAACATTTACTTTTCAAAAAAATAATATTAATTCGCCTGTGGATGTGGAAATAAAAGTGTATAGTGTTGCAGGCAGATTAATCCGTAATCTGGATGCAAAAAGCATCAATGATAATTTTGTGAAAATTGATTGGGATGGCCGTGATGAAGATGGTAATATAATTGCTAATGGTGCATACTTGTATAAATTAATTGTTAAAAGTGCTGATGGCAATTTCACAAAGAATATATTGGGCAAGCTTGCTGTGGTTCGTTAGATTTATGGTGAATATTTTATAGATATGTTCATGTAATTTTATATATTAAATTCTTAAGAAATAAATAATTATCCATTCACTTTAAAACGAATATAGTAAAACTCACATTTGGAGGTTACAAAATGAAAGTATTTTTTAGGCTAATGATGGTCAGCATTATGGTTTTAGTTGCAGGTCGATCGTCGTATGCACAAGGAGAAGCTGCTGTACCTTTTCTACTGCTTGCACCAGATTCTAGAGCTGGTGGTATTGGTGAATCCGGTACCGGTTTAGCCGATAATTCTGCCGCTATATTTTGGAATCCGGCTGGAATAGCATTCCAAACAGGTACTGAGTTAAGTATTACTCATAGTAATTGGTTGCCACAATTTCAATTGGATCTATTCTATGATTACCTTACTTACAGGCAATATATTGAAGATTTAAGCGGAAGCGTTACAGCTAGCATCACTTATATGAATTTTGGCGAGTTTATCAGAACTGGTCCAGATTCTCCTGAGGAATTAGGGCGTTTTCGTTCCTTTGATGCTGCCTTAACTGTTGGTTATGCTTCAAAACTTTCGGAGGACTGGGGGCTTGGATTTAATGCAAGACTAATTCATAGCAGACTTTCAGATCAGCCGACTGCTGAAGAACAAGGCAAAGGTGTAGCTACTTCGGTTAGTTTTGATATTGCCGCTATGTGGCGACCTTCTAGCTTTGTAATTCCTTTGCTAGAAGAGGATTTAGGCGATAAATTCAGTATAGGTGTAAACCTAAGCAATTTAGGACCAAAAATTTTCTATATAGATCGCGATCAAGCTGACCCAATACCAACTAATTTCAGATTAGGTTTTGCATTTAATTTTTTCAAGGATGAATACAACTCGTTAATTGGAACGCTCGATTTTAGCAAACTGCTCGTAAGCCGTACTGGTACAAGAACGAAAGTGGTTCAAATTAAAGGTAAAGATTCTACAATCACAATCTCCGAGTCTGATGAATTTTACAAAGCAATATTTACGGCTTGGGGCGATAAGCCGTTTAGTGAAGAATTGCGGGATATTGTTACTTCGGCCGGTTTGGAATACTGGTATGGAAGTCCTGGAGACTTTTTATTTGCTTTAAGAGCCGGGTATTTTTACGAAGATCCTGCATATGGAAATAGAAAGTTTATGACATTTGGTGCAGGCATTAGATACGACATTTATGGGTTTGATTTTAGTTACATTTCTGCTGCAGAAGAGAATCATCCTCTCTCAGACACACTTCGATTTAGCGTTTTAATTGGATGGGGTGGCGTTCCTGAAAAGAGTAAAGGACTTCCTCGAGGTATTTAGAATTTTGCATGTTTAGAAAATCACTTATACTTGTACTTTTCGTTTTGATGTTGGGCAGTTTATCTGCCCAATCATTTTTAACAAAATTAAATCCGTTTCCTAATCAGCAATCGTCACCTGATACTGTAAAAATTCTTGCTGTAATGGTTAATTTTCAAGAAGATAAGGATGATGCGACCTTTGGCAATGGTAAGTTTGGTACTATCTATTCAAAAAATTACGGTACTTCAATTATTGACCCTTTGCCCCACGATCGCAGCTATTTTGAATCTCATTTTCTATTTGTTAAAAATTATTTCAACAAGGTTTCAAAAGGTAAATTGTTTATAAGTTACACCGTTCTCCCCGATACCTTTTCAGTATCTAAAACAATGCGTAACTATTCTCCTCCCAGCAGCTCAAGTGATTTTACTCCGCTTGGGGAATTCGCTTCAGAGGTTTGGAGTAAAGCGGATCAATTGTACCCTGGTTTTAATTTTAGCGATTATAACCTTTTCACTATTCTGCACGCAGGAGTAGGTAGAGATATTTCCCTTCCTGGGAGTTTAGGGAATGAAAGAGATTTACCTTCTTTATATTTGAGCACAAAAGCGTTACAAAAAATTTATGGAGAATCATTTCAAGGATTTTCTGTTTCCGGAGGAAATTTTCACATAAATAATTCAATTATTATTCCCGAAACAGAAAGCAGGGAACTCTCATCTCTTGGAAGTACCCTGCTTTTTGAAATATCTATCAATGGGCTTTTAGCTGCGAGTGTGGCAAGCCACTTAGGTCTTCCAGACTTATTTGATACTAAAACAGGTCTAAGTGCTATCGGGCGATTCGGTTTGATGGATGGACAATCTATTTTCGCTTATAATGGAATTTTTCCACCAGAACCATCAGCTTGGGAAAAAATTTATCTTGGCTGGGAGGAACCAGTGGAAATTCAATCTTTACCAGGATTGTTTAACTTATTTGTAACAGCTAATTCCGCGGCTTCAGCTACTGATGAAACCATTTTTAAGATACCAATCAACTCATCAGAATATTTTCTTTTAGAAAATCGAATTAGAGATACTAAATCCGATGGAGCAAAAATTACTTATATTGTAAATGGTCAAACTTTCACAAAAACTTTTCTTAAAGATACTACTGGCTTTCAAAGTTATGCAATCGATTCTGTGGACGGAGTAATTACTGATGTTGATGAATTTGATTGGGCTCTTCCAGGAAACGGAATAGTTATCTGGCATATCGATGAAAATGTAATCAATGATAAAATTCTACAAAACGAAATCAACGCCGATAAAGATCATAGAGGCGTTGATGTCGAAGAGGCAGATGGTATCCAAGATATAGGTGAGCAATTCACTACAATTTTCGGCGATGTGGTAATTGGAGAAGGTTCTTTTGAAGATTTTTGGTACAATGGAAATCCTGCAGTTCTATATGAAAATAAGTTTACTAAAGATTCGCGACCAAGTACTAACTCCAACTCGGGTGCCAATAGCTTAATTTCGATTACGGATTTTTCAGAAATATCAAATCGAATGACGGTAAAGCTTGCTTTTGGAGATTCTATCATAAAAAAAATATTCGCAAGAAAAACTGACCTTCCAAACACAGAAAATATAAAACTCACTCAATTATCTGCTGTCGATAAATTCTGTGTGATTTCAAATGGAGATTTATATCTCTATAATTTAGGCGGAGTTTTTGAAAAATCTATTACTAATTTCACTGCTTTCAAACCGTTAGTAATAAGCTTATCGAATCAACACTATGTTCTGGGTGCAACTGGTTCAAAATTGAATTTATACAATTTTAACTCTGATACATTAAATTCTATTATTAGTACAGAATTACCGAATAATGAGGAAGTATCTTCAAGTCCTATCTTTTCGGGAAATCAAATAATCGTTCCAGTTAAATCAGGCAAACTTTTTCAATACATTCTAACAGATTCATTGAGATATTCGGCAGCTATCATTACTCCAGCAACCGATAAAATAGTTAAAGCTGTGTTCGATTCCTCAGGATCGTTTTACAACTTTATAACTGGTTCAAAATATTATGAGAATGGAAATGAAATTTTAGCTGTTGATGATATGAAGGATTTAGTAGTATCTAGAAATTCCGCGGGCGAGTATATCTCAACAATTTTGGTTGGAACCAATAGATTGTACTCCTTCAATTCGAAAAAGGGTTTGCTTTCTGATTTAATCTTTAGTTCAGAGGATACAATTCACTCCTTAAGTACTGGTGATTTGAGGAATGATGGAAATAACTATTTAGTTTTTGCAAGTGGATTGAAAGTCCAAGCGATAAATAATCTTGGTGCATCAGCAGAGAATTTTCCATTCTCTGATCCTCTAGAAATTGGTTTTATAGGAACACCATTAATTGCAGATTTTTTTGGTGATTCTAAAGCTGAGGTTATTGCATATACAAAAGATGGAAGAATTTTTGCAATTGATGGAGGAACTGGAAAAGTTGTTGATGGTTTTCCAATTTCTATCGGTGATGAATTGAGCAGTGTTCCTGTTCTTTTTTTGTTCGATGGAAAGTTATCAATTGCAGCAATATCAAAGAAAAACAATTTTGCAGCATGGCAAATTGGTGTAAATACAGGAAAGCAATACTGGTCTCAAGAAAATGGAAATGGATACAATCAGTCTTTCGTCGATGCTGCTTCAACTACTAACACTGTAAATCAGTTTTTCCCGGTAAATCGTGCTTATAATTATCCAAATCCCGTATATGAAGGTACGACTTTTATCAGATATTATGTGAACGAAGATTCAAAGATCAACATAAAGATTTTTGATCTTGCCGGTGATTTTGTTGCTGAGTTAAATGATAATGCTTACGGAGGATTTGATAATGAAACCAAGTGGGATGTTGGAAATATTCAAAGCGGAATTTATTTGGCAAGAGTGGAAGCTGTAAGCGCATCTGGAAAAACTGAGAGTAAAGTAATCAAAATTGCAGTTATTAAATAGAAATTTAATTACCCTTATAATAGTTCGGATTTTTAGAAAGCATTGAATATATCTTAACAAATCATAAAGGATCATAATAATCTGCGTTCTAATCTTCCTCAATTTAAAGTAATGAAAACAACTTACACAATTATTTTAGTTTTCCTTGTAGCAAATTTGAGTGCACTTGCTCAATTCACAGAATTTCATCCAGAGTTAGACTGGTACACTATCAAAGGAAAACATTGCGAAGTTCATTTTCATTCTGGTGCTGAAAGGACCGCAAAAGTAGTAGCTAAAATAGCTGATGAAATTTGGGAACCGATAACATCACTTTATCAATACCAGCCGGATGTGACACATTTTGTAATTAAGGATATTGATGATTACTCAAATGGTGCAACTTATTTTTTTGACAATAAAATTGAAATTTGGACAAGTGCTTTAGATTTTGATCTTCGCGGTGCTCATAATTGGCTTAGGAATGTAATCTCACATGAGTTTACTCATCTTGTTCAGATTCAAGCCTCAATGAAATCAACCCGTTCCTTACCAGCGGTTTTCTTTAAAGTTTTGAATTATGAAGATGAACGAAGACCGGATATACTTTACGGTTTTCCCAATTTTATTGTGTCATATCCCTTTGCTACTATTAACATGCCTGCCTGGTTTGCTGAGGGAACTGCACAATATATGCGAAAGGAATTTGACTATGATAATTGGGATACACATCGGGATATGATATTACGCTCCTATGCTTTAGATGGTAATTTACTAACATGGAATGAAATGGGAGTGTTCGGAAAAACCAGTTTGGGAAATGAATCAGTTTATAATTCTGGTTTTGCTCTAACAAGATATATCTCGCAGAAATATGGTGAAGCTAAGCTTCGTGAAGTAACTAAAGCGCTTGGAAAGATGGGTAACTTTACAATCGATGCCGCCTTTCAAGATGTTATTGGTAAAAATGGAAACGAACTTTATTCTGAATGGAAGAATTTTATAACGGAAGATTATAAGAAGAGAACTGAATTAATCCGATCGAATACTATCAGTGGGGAAGTAATTGCAAGCGAAGGATTTGGAAATTTTTATCCAATCTTTTCAAAAGATGGAAACAAGATACTTTACAACTCAAATAAATCATCAGATTATTTCAGTCCTTCATCAATTCACCTTTATGATTTACAAACCAAAAAAGAAAAATTAATTGCTTCAGGTGTTCATTCAACACTGGCTTGGATAGATGAAGAAAAAAAAATCATTTATTCAAAATTAAGTGATGATAATCCAAATTTGTATAATGTACACGATCTTTATATTTACGATATCATTGAGGAGGATGAGGAGAGATTAACTTACAATTTGCGGGCAAACCAACCTGCAGTATCACCTGATGAGACAAAAATAGTTTTCATTTTTCAAAAAGATGGTACAACCAATCTTGGAACTGTGGATATTACAGGAAAAAATTTTAAGCAATTAACTTATTTTAATAACGGCGAACAAATTTACAATCCAAAGTTTTCAAATGACGGATCATTTATCATCTTCGATTACTCATACCATCACACAAGAGATATATATAAGATTGACTCGGATGGAGGAACACCTGCACCAGTAATTTCTACAAAGTATGACGAAAGAAATCCGTGTTTTGATAAAAACGGGTATTTAATATATTCTTCAGATGAAACCGGCATTTACAATTTATATTCAATGGATTTGTTATCCCAAACAAAAAAGCAGATAACTAATGTCTTAGGCGGTGCATTTATGCCTGCTGTTGATGAGAATGGGAATGTTGTTTATACCGGTTATACCTCAACTGGTTATAAAATATTTTACCTTCCAAAAACTGAACTGCAAAAGGTTAAGCAAGATTTTAAGTATGAGTTGAAAAACAATCCACCGCTCACAATTGATAATCCGAATGGTGATATAAATAATTTTGCTATTTCTAGATTAACCAATTTTAATGATTTTGATACTCCGGATTATTCAGAGGAAAAATATTCTGGTGTATTTAGTAAGCTAACTTTCTTTCCATTTTTACGCTACGATAATTATAATACATCAAATAAATTTATCGAAAAACTAAAACCGGGATTGTACGTATCTTCAAACGATATGTTAAACCGTTATTCTATATTTGCTGGTGCTTCACTTAATACAAGGTTAGAACGTGATCTGTTTCTAATATTTGAATACAAAAATAAACTTCCACTTTTATTTAGCCTGGGATTAAAGCCAGAGATGTCACTAGAACTTTATAATATCAGCAGAAAAGCAAATACTTCAATTATTTTTGATGAGTTAGATGAGACTTTTAATACAAGAACCGATGTAACTTATAATTTGTTTGAAGTTGATATTGCAGCTAAACACCGGTTCATTACCAGGAATCAACATCTTGAGTTTAGGTTTATCTTCAGCAGATATTCAGCTGAATTAGCTGGTTTTGTAATTCCACAAAATAACACACTTTATCCAACTACAAATGATGTTTATTTAATCGGCAGAAATTTTCAGCTAAAATATAACATCGAACAATTATTTCCGCATAAAGATGCAGATATCAATCCGATCGGTTTTGAAGCTGAACTCCAATACAATTACGAACTAAATAAGTTTAATGATGAGGGTAACTATGAATATGTGGATGGAATATTTAAACCTCGTTATAATAATTACAATTTTCATAAACTTGAGTTAAATAGTAAACTGCACTTACCGCTTTGGGCAAAGCATACCATTACAGCTCAAATAAGAGCTGGTTCAATTTTTGGACCTCAAATGCCGGATTTTTTTGATTTCTATCTTGGTGGATTAATCGGCATGAAAGCTTATCCATTTTATGCGATAAGCGGCAATGAAGTTGCGTGGCTAAACCTAACTTATCGATTTCCGCTTTTTACAAATATTGATTCTAGAATTGGACATCTATACGTTGATAAAGTATTTCTCTCTTTTTACGGTGATTTGGGAAATGCATGGAATGGAAATATACCTTCTATTGAAACTTTTAAAAAAGGTGTTGGAGCTGAAATCCGTATTCAGCTTAATTCGTTTTATCTCTTCCCCACAAGTATATTTTTTAATGGATCTTATGGATTTGATGAGTTTGAAAGAAAAGTAAGAGATGAAATGGTTACTTATGGTAAAGAGTGGAGATTCTATGGTGGTATTTTATTTGGATTTGATTTCTAATTAAATAGGTAAAATAAATCTCAAGGCAAAAATGAAAAAATTACTTTGTTCACTAATCTTCCTATCATCAATATTTGCTCAGGTACCTCAAGAAAATATTCAACTTACGGGCAGTTTAATTAATGATTCAAGAATTATTCAAAGCAGCTATCTGCCAAATGAGATTATAAAACATAATTTTCAAGTCAATAATAAAAAATCTCCAATGCTGGGCGGGTTGATGTCACTAATAATACCTGGAGCCGGCGAAGTATATGCAGAACAGTATTGGAAAGCCGCAGTATTTTTAGCAGTTGAAGCTGCTGTTATTACAACTGCAATCATTTATGATAAAAAGGGGGATGATAAAACAGCAGACTTTGAAAACTTTGCAAACCAAAATTGGAGCGCAAAAAGATATGCGGAATGGACTTTGGATAATTTGCAAAGATTAAATCCTGAACTGGATGCTTCCAATTACCGGGACCGCATAATAAATCCAGTAGATGGTACAGTTAACTGGTCTGAGCTTAATAATCTTGAACGAGCTATTGGAGGAGGATACTCCCACACACTTGCTCCTTATGGCGAGCAGCAGTATTATGAAATGATAGGTAAGTATCCGCAATTCAGTCATGGCTGGAGCGATAGTAATCCTGCTGATACAGACTATCACATTTTATCTCCATTCTTTAAATCTTACTCAACTATGCGTGGTGATGCAAACGACTTGTATGGTGTTGCTTCTACTGCGGTAATTTTTATTTATGTAAATCATTTTCTCAGCGCAATAGACGCAGCCTGGTCAGTTGCAAATTACAATAACAATCTTGCGGTAAAACTCAGAGTTGAACCAATTCACTTAGCCGGCAAATATGATTTTGTACCGACATTGAATTTTAGGCTAAGCTTTTAAATTTCTTTATGATTCATTCAATTTCAAGTATTACTTTAGAATAATTATACTTTACTCGATAATTGATTTAATTAATAAGTTTGAGGAGATAAAAATTATTCAAGTTTAGATCAGAACGATGGACTGCCTTCATCATTTCTCTCATTTTCTTCTTAAATTAACAACATGAAAACTCCAATAGTTGTAATTGTAGGCCGGCCAAATGTCGGTAAGTCAACTCTATTTAATAGACTAATAGAAAAGCGCGATGCAATAGTTGATGATTTGAGCGGGGTGACCCGGGATAGAAATTACGGTGAAGTAGAGTGGGCAGGAAAAAATTTTACATTAATAGACACTGGCGGCTATGTCCCAAATTCTACCGACCTGTTCGAAAAGGCAATCCGCGAGCAAGTGGAAATAGCAATCGATGAATCCGATTCCATACTTTTTATGGTTGATGCACGTTCTGGTGTTAATCCATTTGATGTTGAGATAGTTAAAATGCTTAGAGCGTCCAACAAAAATTTTTATCTAGTTGTCAATAAGGTTGATTCTTCAAAACATGAAGTCTTAATTTCAGAGTTTTATCAATTAGGAGTTGGAGAAATTTTTGATATTTCTGCAATTGCTGGGCGTAAAGTTGGAGATTTATTGGATGCTGTTACTAAAGGATTTGAAGTTGTAGAAAAAGAATCGAAAGACGACAGACTGAAATTAGCTATAGTTGGGCGGCCTAATGTTGGAAAATCTTCACTTGTTAATGCACTATTGGGGCAAACAAGAAGTATCGTTACTGAAATACCTGGAACAACAAGAGACAGTATTAATTCAACATTAAAATACTATGGCAAAGAAATTTTGTTGGTTGATACCGCCGGTTTAAGAAAGAAGAAAAGGATTGATGAAAGTATCGAATTCTTTTCTACAATTAGAACTTTAAAAGCTATTGGCGAGTGCGATGTTGCCATAGTTATGCTTGATTCAAAACTGGGTTTAGAAAATCAAGATCAAAAAATAATTGATGAAGCTTTTCGATGGAGAAAGGGAATTATACTTGCTGTAAATAAATGGGACTTGATAGAAAAAGAAACCAATACAGCTAAACAAACTGAGATCGAAATAAAGAAAAAACTCGGGTCGTTAGATTTCATCCCAATAATTTTTATATCTGCATTAACAAAACAAAGAATATTCAAACTAATCGAATTATGTCAGAATATTCAAGCTGAAAGAGTAAAACGAGTTACTACAAGTGAATTAAACGATTTTATTTTGCCTGAGATTGAGGCAAGCCCTCCGCCAGCTACTAAAACCGGAAAAGAAATAAAAATCAAATATGTCATGCAAATTGAAGGTGACTATCCAAAGTTTTTATTCTTCTGCAATTATCCAAAGGAAATTCAAGACAATTACAAAAAGTTTTTAGAGAGAATAATAAGAAATCAATATGGCTTTATCGGTGTTCCAATTACCTTAATATTTAAGAATAAGTAGTTCACAAAAGTCCTCTTTATTAATCGAACATTAAAAATAAATGGATTTATTATGGGCAGCAGAAAATTTCCAAACTTTATTCAGCTTGAGCATCCACTTTGCAAAAAGGATATAACCGTACTAAGAGATGTAAATACACAAAGTGAAGCATTCCGTTCTGCTGTACGAAGGATTTCTTCACTTCTTGCTGTTGCAATTAGCCAAAACTTTAAAGTAAAAAAAACAAAAGTACAAACACCACTTGAACTAACAGCCGGTTACACTTTGGCACAGCAAATTGTTTTGGTTCCTGTACTAAGAGCAGGATTGGGAATGGTTGGTGGTTTTCTTGATATTATTCCTGATGCAAAAGTTGGGCATATTGGTTTGCAGAGAGATGAAGAAACCTTAAAACCAAAGCAATACTACTACAAAACGCCAAAAAATTTAAAAGCCTCAAAAGTAATTTTACTTGACCCAATGCTTGCAACAGGAGGCAGTTCGTCACAAGCAATTACAGATTTGAAGAAACGAGGTTCAAAAGATTGTATGTTTGCCTGCATAGTGGCAGCACCCGAAGGGCTGCAAAAAATGAGAAAAGATCATCCGGATGTTAAAATATTTGGGGCAATGCTTGATCGGCAGTTAAATGATCGAGGTTATATTTTACCTGGTTTGGGTGATGCTGGAGATAGAACCTTTGGCACACTTTAATTTTAGCAAGGTTTTTATATTTATACTGCTTTTCACTAACTCAAATTATCCGCAAAAATTTCCAAATCCCGAAGTACATAAATTGCTTGAGGTTGGCATAGAGTATATTTTAAATCAAAATTACGAATTAGCCAACGAAAAGTTTAATCTATTGAGCAAACGTCATCCTGAGCTGCCTCTAGGTAAAATCTATCTTGCACTTTCAGAAATAATTAAAGCGTCTGATTTAGGCGAGGATGTTAATCCAAAAATTCTTGATGATCTTGATAAAACAATAGAACTTTCAGAAAAATTAGCTGATGAGGATCCTTCAAATATTTGGAATCATTATTATGCAGCACTTTCCAAGGGATGCAAATCATATTATCATGTTCTCAACGGTGAATGGCTTTCTGTTATATCGAATGGTTTAAGCTCAGTTAATAACTTTGAAGATTGTCTTGAATTGGATTCTTCCTTTTATGAATCCTATGTAGCAATTGGGGCATATAAATTTTGGAAAAGCCGTAAGCTTGAATTTTTAGAGTGGCTGCCCTTTGTTGAAGATAATTCAGAAGAGGGGATTTTATACTTAGAACAAGCTGTAAAGAAAACCATTTACAGCAGACATCTTGCAGCGATTTCTTTGATTTGGATTTACATAGAATTAAAACAAAACAAAAAAGCTATTGAACTTGCTGAAAGAGAATTAAGAAAAAATCCAATTAATAGGACACTTAAATGGGCGTTGGGGAGAGCTTACGAAGATTTAGATCTGAAAAAATCCATTAACATCTATAATCAATTAATAATTTCGTATCAAGCAGTGCCTAATCAAAATTATTATCAAGAGACGATTCTGAAGCATATTCTAGCCCAACAATATGTTAAATTAGGTGAATATCGTGAGGCAAGGAGATTGTGCGACGAAATATTATCAAATAAGAAAATGAGCGAAAACGTACGCGAAAGACTTATGGATAGATTAAAGAAAGTTAAAAAGTTAAAAAAGGATTTAACTAATTAATTGGTCTTTCACTTCGGGGTTGACTTTTGCTATTCCAATAAAAAAAGTAAATTGTTATCAAAAACAAACGCTTTTAGGCGACAATAAAGAATGAATCTCAGCAATCCTAAATACAACAAAATGTTCGATCAGCTTTTAGAGGCTTGCAAATTAAATTTTCCAAAGATTGATGAAAGATTCCTAGCCAAAGGGTTTGAATTTGCTTTAGAGGCGCATAAAAATGATAGACGCGCTTCTGGTGATGAATATATCATTCATCCATTCGAAGTTGCCATGATTGTTGCCCGCGAAATTCCCCTTGATGAAGTAACAGTTGTTAGTGCTTTGCTTCATGATACAGTTGAAGATACTGAATTTAGTGTTGAACTGATTGAAAAAGAATTCGGAAAAGAAGTTGCCGAAATTGTAGATGGGGTTACCAAGATAAGCGGTATTTTCAAAGGGCATGAAATAACTCAAGCTGAAAACTTCCGAAAACTTCTTTTGTCAATGGTCAAAGATGTTCGTGTTATACTTGTAAAGTTTGCTGATCGGCTTCACAACATGAGAACGCTTCAACATTTACATGCTGATAAACAAAGAAGAATTGCGCAAGAAACTCTTGAAATATATGCACCGTTTGCCCATCGGTTTGGTTTAGCTCAGTTCAAATGGGAGTTGGAAGATCTGGCATTTAAATATTTAAATAAAGTTGCTTATGATGAAATATCGAATAAAATAAACGCAAAAAGGAATGAAAGGGAATCTTTCATTAAAAAATTTGCTGAGCCTATTACCAAGCAGCTAGATGAATATGAATTTAAATATGAAATAAGTGGAAGAGCTAAACACTTGTATAGTATTTATAGAAAAATGGTTCGCAGAAATAAGCCATTTGAAGAAATTTATGATTTGTTCGCCATCAGAATTATTCTTGATACAAAGGATAAGAATGACTGCTATACAACCTTAGGAATAGTGAATCAGATGTATTTGCCTGTTGCAGATAGATTTAAAGATTATATCTCCATACCTAAAACCAACAACTATCAATCAATACATACTACAGTTGTTGGCCCCGAAGGTAGACTTGTTGAAGTTCAGATTAGAACTCGTGATATGCACGAAATTGCCGAGCGAGGATTTGCAGCGCACTGGCGTTATAAAGAAAATAAGACAACTTCTGATCGGGACTTAGAGAATTGGGTAAATTGGATACGAGATATTTTTGAATCGGCGGTTAAGGATGATGAGAAAAAGGAATTACTTGAAAATTTTAAGCTTAATCTATATCAAGATGAAATTTATGTCTTCACCCCAAAAGGTGATTTAAAACGTCTGCCAATCCATTCCACTCCTGTTGACTTTGCTTTTGAAATACACAGCAAAGTTGGTCATCATTGTATTGGCGCAAAAGTTAATGGCAAAATTGTACCTCTGGATACAAAACTTCATAGCGGCGACCAATTGGAAATTATCATTTCCAAAAACCAGCACCCAAATAAAAACTGGTTGAAATTTGTAGTTACTCATAAAGCCAAAAATGAAATAAGAAAATATCTTAACAAAGAGGAAGAGGATATTGTAAATGCTGGGAAAGAGTTGTGGGAAAAGAAAATAAAAAAAATGAAACTCACATTCAGTCATGAAGATATAATACGGTTAGCTGTTAGTTTGAAGTTTGAAGGGACAAAACATTTCTTTAAATCGATAGCTCAAGGTAAGCTGGATCTTGATGATGTATTAACTGCTACAAAAGAGAAAGACAAAAAAGAAAAAATTTCAGTACTTGAGTTTGATAACTTTGCCAGTTCAGCAAGGAGTGACGCAGGGGATATTTTAGTTGATGGTAAAATAAATGGAATACTCTATTCCTATGCTAAATGTTGCAACCCAATACCCGGTGACCCGGTAATCGGCTATGTAACAATTGGCGAGGGTGTGAAAATTCATAGAAAGACTTGCAAAAATCTTTCTGCAATACAGGAAAAAAATGATACAAAATTCATTACTGTTCAATGGCCAGAGAATGAGAGTGCTCTGTTTGTTGCAGGATTAAAAATTGTTGGTACTGACTCACCGGGAATACTAAATGATATTTCTCATGCAATTGTGTCGTATCAAAATACAAACATTAAATCGGTAAATATTAGTACTGCAGATTCTGAATTTAATGGCAGTGTCACCCTTTACGTTCATAATCTTGATCATTTATCTCGAATTATAGAACGACTTAAAAAAATAAAAGGTGTTACTTCTGTTGAAAGGTTCGAAGTATTTTAATAAATATGATTAATCATACTGAGCAAAGAATAATGGCCATTGATTACGGTACAAAGAGAATCGGCATAGCAATAAGTGATCCATTATGTCTTTTCCCTTCAATTACTTTAACCATCAACAATGATCATAATTTAATCACTAATCTTCTTAAATTAATTGTAGAAAAAAAAGTTAATACCATTGTTTTAGGTTTTCCGGATTATACAGGCCAAAAAACTTCTTCAATTGCAGAAAAGATTTTAATGTTTAAGGATACAATACAAAAAAGAAAAAACATCAAAATTGAGCTTTGGGATGAAAATATGACATCTAGCTTAGCATCAGACAGAATAATTGCATCAGTTACAAAAAAAAGTAAGAGACAGAATAAAGGATTAATTGATGCTCATTCTGCTGCGATTATTCTCGAAGATTATCTGAGGAGCAATTCAAAAAAAATGAGTAATTAAAAACAAATATCATCTATTTAGGGTAAAAATGATTGGTATTCTAGAAACAAAAGGGTTTGCAGCGGCAATGGCTGCTGCCGAAAAAATTTTAGAAAATAAAAGCATAAGGTTGCTTAAAATTGAAAAAATAGGAGGAGGGTTAATCACTTTATTTTTTTCTGGTGATACCCTTGAATTAAATTCAGCATTTAAAGATGGAATTCGTTATGGAAGGTCCGTTGGTGAAATTGTTGGATTATACATAGTGAATAAGAATTTTGAACAGGTAGAAGAATTTCTTGAAATTAATCAGTATAAAAGCGCTAGTCGTTTATTAACTAACCAGACTATTAATCAAACATCCTATAAACCAGCAGCAAAGATTTTGGATAAGGAGAGTTCTACTAAAAATAAGAAGGTTCCAGATTCATCTGCTACAATTCAACGCCTGAGAAAAGAAGCATTCGCTAACCCAAAAACTACAAGTCAATTGGAACCCGACCTTGATGAATTGGAAAAGAAAAAATCACAAGAAATTAATTTGAATAAAATTGAATTATTAAATGTTCAGGAAATGAGAAGATTTGCGCGGAAAGTTAAAGGGTTTCCTATTCAAGGCAGAGAAATCTCAAGAGCAAACAGAAAGGAACTCTTAAATTACTTTAAGGATTTAAAATAAGTGGGTTTAACAATAGATTACGTTCTGGGAATATAGTTTGATGAAACATAATCTTTACTTCATCATATTAAGTGTTTTGATTTCTTGTGTACTTTGGGCTTCAATTTCACTAACAAATGAGTACAACACAAAAATTAAACTGCCGATTAAGTTCACAAATGTCCCAGACGGATATGTGACTACTTCATTAACTGCGCAAAATGTAAATCTTACAGTAAAGGGAAGAGGATGGAATTTGTTGAATGCTATCTTAGTTTCTAAAAATGATTTCAATGTCGATTTGGGAAATAAGGCAAAGAAAAAAGATGTAGTAAATTTGAATTCATTCGCTTCTGAAAACACATGGTTAACTTCAAAACTTCAAATTCTTGATATTAATCCTAGTACACTTGCATACTCTTTAGAAAGAATAGCTTATGCAAAAGTTAAATTGGTACCACATCTTAAAGTGGAATTTAAACCAGGCTATGGATTAGGTTCGGATATCATTGTTGTTCCCGAATCTGTGCTAATTTCAGGTCCTGCACAAAAAATTAGCGAAATAAAAGAATACCCAACAGAGGTATTAGAAATTCATAAATTAAGTGAAAAGACGGAACGTGAAGTTGGAATTCAGGCTTTTCCTGAATTAAATAGTGATGTTAAAAAAGCAACAATAACTTTGGATGTTCAACGTATTGTTGAAAAAACTTTTGATAATATTCCTATAAAAATTCTTGAAATACCAACGGACAGAGATGTTGTACTATTCCCAAATAAAATTCAAGTATCTTTGCGCGGAGGCATTGATGTTCTTGGTAAATTAAGTAAAGAAAAAATTTTCGCATCAGTCTACTATCGTAATGTGGTTTTAGACTCCACTGGAACGATCTTACCTAACGTAAGTATTCCAAAACACACTGAGCTTGTTTATATAAAACCAGATAAGTTGAAGTATATCATTAAAAAATTTAAATAATAAAAGTAGTATTTAATGTTTATTACATTCGAAGGAATAGATTTTTGCGGTAAATCAACTCAAGTTGAATTACTAAAAAATTATTTAAACCAAAAAAATAAGACTGTAGAAGTAATTAGAGAACCTGGCGGTACAAGAATTTCTGAATTAGTTCGTTCTCTGCTGTTGGATAAAACTCATAAGAATATGTGTAATGAAACTGAGATCTTTTTATTCTCTGCGAGTCGAGCTCAACTAGTTAGAGAAAAAATTCGTCCATATTTATTGAAAGGTTACTATGTTATATCGGATCGATTTCACGATTCTTCAACAGCATATCAAGGGTTTGGAAGAGGATTATCTATAGAATTGATAATGAGTATACATAGTTTGGCAATAGGTGATACTGTTCCAGATATAACGTTCTTTATTGATATTCCGGTTGAAGAAGCTGAATCCAGGAAACAAAAGAAACTGGCACATGAATTGGACCGAATAGAAGTATCTCAAAAAGATTTTTATGAAAAAGTACGTAATGGGTATATCTTCTTATCTAAAGAAAAACGTTTTCGGAAAATTGACGGCACTTTGGATGTTAGTACGATTCATAAACAAATAGTACATGAAATTGAATTATTGGAAAAAAGGTAAAGGTATGAGGTTAAATAAATCAAAGCAAATTATTATTTCAATTATTGTTCTGGTTCTTTTTTGCGGATTTTTCTCTGGAAGTGATGATATATATTTCGAAGTCTCACGCAATATAGATCTCTTTGGCAGAGTGTATAAAGAAATTTCATTTAACTATGTAGATGAAATCGATCCGGAAGAATTTATGCAAGCTGGCATAACTGGCATGCTAAAAACGTTGGATCCCTATACAATTTTCATCGATGAAAATCGTAAAGATGAAATTGACTTAATGACCAATGGTAAATATGGCGGCGTTGGTATATCAATCGGTGTACGTGGTGACCATGTAACAATTGTTGAAGTGCTTGATGGTTATTCTGCTCAAAAACAAGGTTTACGTATTGGTGATTTATTAATTAGGGCAAATGGTGTTGAAATTAGCAGTAAGAATGTTGATGATGTATCGTCTTTGGTAAAAGGCGAACCGGGTACAATGGTTAAGTTAACCATCGTTCGCAATGAAAATAAAGATACCATCGATTTCAATTTAGTTAGGGAAGAGATTATAATAAAAAATATTACTTATTATAATTTTTATCCCGAAAATTCAAATAATGTTTACCTTAAAGTTTCAAACTTTAGCCGATCTGCTGGCGACGAGTTAAAAAAAGCACTTAGAGAGTTAAGAGCTAAAAAAGAAATCAAATCTATGGTGCTTGATTTAAGAGGAAACCCCGGTGGTTTATTGGATGTAGCCGTAGATATATGCGATAAGTTTTTGGAAAAAGATCTGCTTATTGTGACTACTCGAGGACGAGATGAAGCGAGTGAGAAAAAATATTACTCCGTGCAAGAACCGATGTTTGGAGATGGTAAACTTGTTGTATTGGTAAACGAAGGATCGGCATCAGCGTCTGAAATTTTAGCAGGTGCAATTCAAGATCATGACAGAGGGATAATATTAGGTACAAAAACTTTTGGGAAAGGTCTTGTGCAAACTATTACTCCTCTCAACTATAATACTTCATTAAAGATAACTACAGCCAAGTACTATACCCCAAGCGGACGATGCATCCAAAAAGTTGACTATTCAAAGAAGAATTCCGTATTCAGTTCAAAAGATTCGATCACCAATGGCAAGTACTACACTGATAATGAACGAATTGTATATAGCGGTGGCGGAATTACACCTGATACAATAATTTCTTTTGAGATTGAGGGTGAAATTACCAGAGATTTGCTTGCCAAAGGAATGTTCTTTCAATTTGCTGATCACTTTTATTATTCCAATCCAAACATCAAATTCCATGAATTGAATAATGATAAACTTTTCGGTGAATTTAAAGAATATCTTATTGCACAAAAGTACGTTTATCACTCGGGTGCAGAAACTGAAATTGAGAATATGATTAAGGAAGTGGAAAAGAAAAAATTAGGTGAAAATTTATCCGCTGATCTAAAAAGGATAAAAGCACAATTCGAAAAACTTGGAATTAATGAGCTATCTACTTTTAAAACTGAAATTATTAGAGAAATAAAAGAAGAAATTGCATCAAGATATTTGGGAAGCGGGGGAAGATTTAGTGAAATGTTAAATAATGATAAACAGTTGAAGGTCGCACTGGAATTAATAAACTCAACGAAGTATGAAAAAATATTAGGTTTCAATAATTAATTCAAAAATAGAGTTATGAATCCTGTTGTAAAGGATAAAATTAAAAAAATTGTTGGGTCAAATAATTACTTCGATTCTCACGAGGATCTTCTAAGTTATTCTTATGATGGTACTCCCATCTATCAAAAACTTCCTGAAGCTGTTGTTTTTCCATTAGATGAGGAACAAATATCTAAAATTGTAAAACTTGCTAATCAAGAAAAGTTTAATATTGTTCCTCGCGGTGCCGGTACTGGCTTAAGCGGCGGATCAATTCCGGTTGAAAATTCTATTGTTATTGTCCTTACTCGATGGAATAAAATTTTAGAAATTGACATTAAAAATCTTACGGCAACTGTCCAGCCAGGCGTAGTGACTGCTTTGCTTCAAAAAGAAGTTGAAAAGCTCGGATTATTTTATCCGCCTGATCCTGGAAGTCAAAATGTTTGTACAATCGGGGGAAATGTAGCGAACAATGCCG
>JACAFC010000199.1 GCA_013388515.1 Ignavibacteriaceae bacterium
GCATTATCTACAACATCATCATGAATAAGAGTAGCCGTATGAAGAAATTCAACCAAAACTGCTCCTCGATAAGTTCTTTCATCAACATTACCGGAAACTTTAGCGGCTAACAATACTAAAAGCGGACGAATTTTTTTCCCTTTTTGTCTTATAATGTAGCGCGCAATCAAATCAACAAGTGCAACTCTAGATTTCATTGCATGTTTGAAGCGTGTTTCAAATTCTGCAAATTCGGATTTGATGGGCTGGCTTATTTCAGATAAACTCTTTGTAGTCAAGCTTTTTTTACTGATAGTTTTGAAATAAATATACTTACTTCATAAAGTAAAACCAATGGAACAGCTAAAATGATCTGTGAAACAGGATCGGTTCCTGGCGTTAAAAAAGCTGCAGCAACCATAATAATAACAATAGCATGCTTTCTGTATTTACGCATGAAAGCAGGTGTGAGTATTCCAAGTTTACTTAGAAAGAATGAAATCATTGGCAATTCAAAAATAAATCCTGCTGCAAGCATGACACTTATAATTATCGACATGTATTCATCAATTGCAAACTGATTTTCAATTTGTGCAGAACCAAACTGTGCAGCAAATTTCATGGTTAAGGGCAGCATTATAAAATAGGAAAATCCGATACCCATTAAGAAGCAAACAGAAGAAAAAACAACAATTGATAAGATATATTTCCGTTCACTTTTACGAAGGGCAGGAGCAATAAATTTCCAAAGTTGATAAAAAATATTAGGTATACTTACAATAATACCGCCTATTATTGCAATCTGCATGTAAAGAAATAACTGCCCAAATGGTTTTAAATTTTGAAGGGATGCACCAGACTCTCTAGCAGGTTTTAATAAAATTACGTCAACCAAAAAGTCGATAAATATCCAACAAAGTATTGCACCAACAACAACACCTGCTAAAGTATATATTATTCTCCATCTTAATTCCTCGAGATGCTCGAGAAAAGTCATCTCCACACTGGAGTCGGTGTCGTCTGTATCTTTATTAATTTTTTTTAAGGACACTTTATTTGCTGCTTAGCTCTGAATACAAGGGAAATTTAGAAGCAAATTCTTTGATGACATTTTTAATTTCATTAAGGGCTTTTTCATCATTAAAATTATTAATTGATTCATTAATAAATTCAGCTATGCGGATCATTTCATTCTCCTTCATGCCTCTAGAGGTAAGTGCCGGTGTTCCGACTCTTATACCGCTAGTTACAAACGGACTTCTTTGATCAAAGGGAACCATATTTTTGTTAACAGTCATCCCCGCCATTTCCAAAGAAATTTCAGCTTGCTTACCTGTGATGTTTTTATTCGTAAGATCTATCAGCATCAGATGATTATCAGTACCACCCGAAATTACATCGAATCCAAATTCCATAAGTTTTGAGGAAAGTGCTTTTGCATTAGCGATAACTTGTTTTGCATAAGTTGTGAAGGAATCATTTAATGCCTCACCAAATGCTACAGCTTTTGCCATAATTATGTGCATCAAAGGACCACCCTGTATTCCAGGCATTACCATACTGTCAATCATTTCAGACATTAATTTTAGTCTGTCCCCTTTTGGTGTTTTAATTCCAAATGGATTCTCTCTATCCTTACCTAATAGAATAATACCACCTCTTGGGCCGCGAAGTGTTTTATGAGTTGTTGATGTAACCACATCGCAATATTGGAGTGGATTATTCAGTAAACCTTTTGCAATTAAACCAGATGGGTGAGCCATATCGCACATGAGGTAAGCACCCACTGAATCTGCGATCTCGCGAAATTTCTTATAATCCCAATCTCTTGAATACGCACTTGCGCCGGTTACAATCATTTTTGGCTTTTCTTTTTTCGCAAGATCGGATATTAAATCATAGTCTAACAAGCGGGTGTCTTTATTCAATGTATAACTAACTGCCTGGTAAAGTTGTCCGGAAAAATTAACTGGAGAACCATGCGTGAGGTGCCCGCCGTGAGCAAGACTTAGACCCATAAATTTATCACCAGGTTTTAGGTAAGTCATATACACAGCCATATTGGCTTGTGATCCGCTGTGCGGTTGAACGTTTACATATTCGGCACCAAATAACTGCTTAAGTCTTTCGCGTGCAATATTTTCTGCCATATCAACATACTCGCAGCCGCCATAATATCTTTTACCTGGATATCCTTCTGCATATTTATTTGTTAGAACTGATCCAGCAGCCGCTAAAACTGCTGGGCTAACAAAATTTTCAGATGCAATTAATTCTAACTTATTCTGCTGACGACTAATCTCATTTGATAGAACGTCAAATATTTCGGGATCACTTTTTAAGTTGCTATACATATTGTTTTACTAAAATTATGAAAAGTTTAATCTTCGATTTTGTTTACACGTCTTTCATGTCTGCCACCATCAAATCCAGTGTTCAGCCATACATCCAATATTTTAATTATTTTCTCAGTGTCGGAAATTCTTTGGCCAAGGGCTAAAAAATTGGCGTTATTATGCCTCCTAGAAAGTTCGGCCATGTCTTCATCTAATACGAGTGCAGCCCTTACACCTTTAAACTTGTTTGCAACTATTGAAACACCAATACCAGTGCCGCATATTCCAATTCCAAAATCTGCTTTATGTGCAGAAACATCTTTTGCGGCAAGCTTAATAAAATCTGGATAGTCGACGGCATCGGAAGAAAAAGTGCCATGGTCTAAAACCGTAAAACCTTTTTCTTCTAAATATTTTTTAATGAACTGTTTGTATTGAAATCCGGCGTGATCAGAAGCTATAGAAATTATCATTATAGATTTTTTCATCAATAAGAAATTACTTGTCTTGTCTAATAAACCAAAGTTCGCCTAAACTAAATCCTACACTAAGTTTTATAATATCCTCTTGAAGAAGATTTGAATCCTTAGTACCTCTTCTTGCATAAAGTAAACCAAAATCTAAAGTATTTTCGTATCCTATTGGAAGTGATACTCCAGCAGAAAAAGAGTATTGATTAATGCTGGTGTTAAATAATGAATATTGAGTTTTTTCATAACTTAAACCTGCTCTAAGAATAACTTGTTCCCAAAAGGAACTTCCAAGTTCACGTAATGGGCGGTACTCAAACCCCATGCTTAGTTTATATGCGTCCTGCAGTGATTCTGAAGCAGCACCGTTAGAGCTGAATTTGCTCCACGCTTGGGTAGTATAATCAATGTAAACCAAATATTTCTTGTTAAAAATACAGTTAGTTCCAATTGATAAACTTAGCGGTATTTTTGCTTTATGATTTCCCATGCTTGCTGTATCTACACCAACTAATGATTCGGCAAAGTAGAATGAATCTACATTCAAACTTGAAGCAAGATTCAATGCCAGGCCGAATCTAAAATCAGAAATTGATTGTAACTCTAAAATCTTCGCAAAATCCGGTCCTATCACTCCAAAGGTTCCCCCAATTCCTCGGTAGCGGTACCTTTTTTCATATTTACTTGAGAAGGAAGATGTATTCACGAACTCAACGCTGGAGTTATAACTGATGTTTCCAAACAAATAATCAAAAGATGCACCAACTGAAATATCGGAAAGAAGAGTGAATGATGATCCTATAAATACTTTGGATAAACCACCACTTCCGGAATATTCAATGCTGTAATCTCCAATTAAAGAACTGGCAGATGATTGTCTTTCCAATGCTTTGTAGCTGACATTACTAACCGGAACTAGTCCAAATGCAGCACCAACACCGTAGCTATTGCTGATTGGAATACCAACTGCAAATCCACCAAAATCTGAAGCGGCTAAGTAATTCGTTTGGTTAGCGTTGGCTAAAAAAATACCGTTGTAATTTACACTGAACTCTATTCTTGTTTTGTTTAATTTATAAAGAGAGGCAGGATTAGCTATTGAAATAAAATCAGCATCAGCAACCGATGTTCCAACCTGTCCCATACCAAGTCTTCTGCTCGAGAATGAATAAACTTCATCTCCAACACCAAATCGAGAATAACTGGAGCTGCTTTGTGCAATTGTATTGTTTATCTCAATGATAAACAGCATAAATAAAAATATTGATATTCTAATTCTGGACATTATTTTTTATATGTATAAATGATTTGGAGTTTAGGTCTTTCTGTAAAAACCGCATTATTGCTATTTTTTATTGCAAACAATTCAACACCATTTAATTTATCGGAAGGTGCAATTAGCAATCCATGATTACTATGCTCTATTAGAGCTCGCTGAATATAAGAAGTCACACTTCCTTTAAACTTATTACTGTCTCTGTCTAGGTATAATATGTAAGCCGAATCGATCAGCCAAGTTGAACTATCTTTTAAGTAGTTGACCCTGAGCGAATTTGTAAAACTAGTACCCGTAATCGTTTTTAAAGTATCTAAGGTTAAAGTTAGCTGCGCATAATTAACAATAATATTTTGCGGAAGAGATGATAAATCAAAAAATATTCTAGCTTCACTATTCAATCCAGCCTGAACACCTAAGTTTTCAATTCCAACATCAGGCAGTTCTCCGCTTAATACAGATAAATCAATGGATGGAAAATAGCTTAATGTATCTATGTAAACACCAGGTTTTTCTACAACAATATTAAGTAACGGTACTGGGATATCTTCACTGGTTGAAAGTGCATAGAACCCAACAATTTTGTCGGAACTTGACGAAGGTTTAATATAAATACCATCTGGGTCTGGTAGACTTGTGTCTGCGGCTGCTTTCAGCCAACTTAATGCCGTTTGTGTATCAAAATCAAATGAATTCACTGAATCCGAAAACTGTCTGTTAGAACTAAGATCCGCTGCATCAAATGAAAGAAATGAAAGACTATCTGCTGTAAACCCAGTAGACCAATCACTTTGGATTTTATGAACTGAATAATCCAAAGCAGCAGTTGAAGAACCAAATGTATAATCTTTTGTACACTCCACGAAGGATGACAGAACAGTCAATTCATTATTAATAATTTGCTGTTTAATCGAGTCATCAAAAAAAACTAAAAACTTAATAAGAATTCCGGCTTCAACATTATCCTTTTTACCAAGCAGTAATCTGTTTGCATTGCTCAAAGCAATCACACGTTTGTGTACACTAGATGACTGATACAAAGAATCAGTTGATGAGTCAAGTTCAAGCACATTTATCAAATCCTGATACAATAAATTTGCCCCAATTGAAGTTGGTGATTCACTGCAACTGATATTTAATAATGAAGAGAGTAATAAGAATAGAATGGGAAGTTTTTTCATGAATAGATTAATTTTCTCTAAAAAAATCTTTAATAATTAAATTACAGGCTTGAACTAAATTTTCGGCAACAAAAGTGGGAATTTTATTTTGATTTTGCAAGATAGAAATGCTTTCCAATCCATTACCCGTTTTTACCAAAATTGTTTTTAAGCCAGCATTCATTCCACAAAGTATATCGCTTGATGCATCGCCAACAAAATATGAATTAGACAAATTAATATTTAATTCTTTTGCCGCTTCCAATACAAGTTTAGGTGAAGGTTTACGACACTCGCATTCCTCAAGTGTACTATATTCAGGATGATAAGGACAATAATAAAATGCATCTATGGATGTTTTTTCTAATGCCAGCATTTCATTTATCCTTGCATTCACAGCATCAACCATGCTATGTGTAATTAATCCTCTTGCAATACCTGATTGGTTAGAAATAACGACGAGCTTACAGTTTAATTTAGCTTTCAATTCTGATAGAGCTTTTGCAGTACCAGGGAATAGCTTTACATCAGCAGGATTGCCTAAATATCCTGGATCTTCGTTGAGGGTTCCATCTCTATCAAGAAATACAGCACAGCTTGCCATTAATTGTTGTCAAGAATAGTTTTATAAAGTTCGACGTATTTCTTGGCGGAAGTGTTCCAACTGAAATCCATTTTCATTCCGTTACGAATTATCTTTGTCCATTTTTTCTTATCGCTAAACAATTTTATGGCGCGATCAATCTCTTTTAACAGTGCTTCGGCTTCATATTTTTTAAAGACAAATCCATTTCCCTCTTCTGTTTTATCATCATATTTAATAACAGTGTCGGCAAGTCCACCAGTTTCTCGAACGATTGGAACCGTTCCATAAACAAGGCTGTACATTTGGTTTAATCCGCAAGGCTCAACTAAAGAAGGCATGAGAAAAATATCTGCACCGGCTTCAATTAAATGAGCTAATTCATCGTTAAACCCAAGATAACAAGCAAATTTATTGCTGTAACGTTCACTCATTTTTTCAAAAAATGTATGGTATTTTCTGTCGCCTGTACCAAGAAGTATAAGCTGCAAATTTTTGCTCATTAATTCTTTAAATGAATCGGTTATTAAATCCATTCCCTTGGAATTGTAGAGCCTTGAGATAATACCAATGATAGGAACATCGGGTTTGTATTCAAATCCAAACTTGTTTGCCAGCTCAACTTTGTTCTCTGCTTTGGATTCAATGTCTTTTATTGAATATTTTTTAATTATGTGTTTATCCTTTTCAGGATTCCAAACATTGGTGTCTATTCCATTCACTATACCGAAAAGATCATTTTTCCTTTTGGCAAGGACATTCTTTAAACCTGAACCTAACTTTTCGTCGGTACGAATTTCATTTGCATAAGTCTCGCTAACAGTATTGATTACATCCGCAAATCTCAACCCACTTTTCATAAAGTTTATTTTCCCAGCATTCTCAATTCCCTTTTCCGAATTAAGTTCTTCGGGCAAACCAGTCTTTTTAAATGAACTTTTAGGAAATTCTCCCTGGTATTGAATGTTATGGAC
>JACAFC010000258.1 GCA_013388515.1 Ignavibacteriaceae bacterium
CAGTTTAGCTTTGAGTGCAGCGTACATTTCACAGCATTACAACAATGGTTTACAGGGAGGGGGTTATTGTTATGGAGGTTTTGCTCCAACAATCACATCTTCCCCAATGTTGTCCGGGGTTGTTGGTCAATTGTATGCTTATGATGTTGAAGCTACCGGAACACCTGTCCCAACTTATTCATTATCAACATTCCCAGTTGGAATGACAATTAATTCAACGACCGGTTTAATTAACTGGACTCCAAGCACACCTGGAAATTTTGATGTAACTGTAAATGTTTCAAATGGAATTAGTCCTGATGCAACTCAATCATTTACAATAAATGTGACCGATGCACCTACTTGCCCGCCTGGATTAGTAAGTTATTGGAAACTTGACGAGACAAGCGGTAGTACATTCTACGATGCATTTGCTAATAACAACGGCACTAGCACAAGTGTACCAACACCAGTAACTGGGAAAGTTAATGGTGCACAGCAATTTAATGGTTCATCGAACCGAATTACCATTCCTGCTAATGTAATTTATGATTGGGCGGCTAATGCAAGTTTCACATTGGAAGCTTGGGTTAAACATCCTATCGGATCTTATACAGCCGAAGAAGTCATCATTGCGCGTAAGGCAACTGATTCAGGATTAAATATCAAATTATCATTCGCTTCTACAAGTGTTACATTCCAAGTAAGAAGTAAAACAAACCAGAACAGTAGTGTAACTGGTACATCGAATCTTTATGATGGTAACTGGCACCACATTGTTGGTGTAAAAGATGGCAGTACTAGTCAATTAAAGCTTTATGTTGATGGCGAATTAGAAGGATCTACAAATACCGCATATACCACCGGTTTCGATTCTCCCTCAGCAGATTTTGGTATTGGATATCGTCCAGTAACAGGTGATGAGAGCTTCTTCAATGGAGTAATTGATGAAGTCGGAATCTATAATGTTGCATTAAGCATAAACGAGGTAAGGCAGAATTATGCGAGTGGATTACAAGGAGATGGCTACTGCTATTTTCCTGTTGCTCCATCAATAACTTCATCTCCTGTAACAACAGGGATGGTTGGTTCAAACTACTCTTATGATGTAGACGGAACTGGATCTCCGGCACCATTATTTTCTCTTGACACTGCACCATCTGGCATGACGATACATCCTGTTACAGGTATTATCGATTGGATTCCAAGCTCAACAGGTGATTATAATGTAACTGTTAAAGCAGAAAACGGAGTAAGCCCGGATGCGACTCAATCATTTACTATTACAGTTGCTGGGGCACCACCATGTCCTATTGGTATGCTTAATTATTGGAAGTTAGAAGAAACTTCAGGAACTGTGTTTGTTGATAATATGGGTTTAAACAATGCCTCAAGTGCTGACCGACCAACTGCCATTACTGGTATTGTTGGCACTGGTCAAAGGTTTAACGGCACGAGTGATCAAATGAATGCACCAAGAATAGCAGCGTATGACTTTGCAGCTAATTCAAGCTTTACATTTGAAACTTGGATAAAGCATCCAATTGCAACTCCAACAACTGTTGAACAGGTCATAGGAAGAAAAGCTTCAGAAAATCAGACTTCAATTGCTCTAGCATTTGATCAATCAAACAATATATCTTTCTCAGTAAGGTCTTCCTCTGGTGAAAGCTTTTCAGTAGCCAGTACATCAGATTTATTTGATGACGATTGGCATCATGTTGTCGCAGTAAAGGACGGATCGCTAAATCAATTAAGAATATATGTAGATGGGGTACTAGAGAATACAGTTTCTGCCACTTATACTTCTGGATTTACATCAGCTACTGCTGGAATCAGTATTGGTTGGCGCGGAGTTGGTGATGAAAGATACCTAAATGGTAGAATTGATGAGCTGGCAATTTATAATACCGCTCTTAATTCAGTGCTAATTACCCAACATTATAATAACGGTTATCAGTTTTTAGGATATTGCAATATTGCCCCTTCAATAACATCCAGCCCAGTATTAAATGGAGCAGCAAATCAATTATATTCATATGTGGTTGCTGCAACTGGTACTCCGGCGCCGGCATTTTCATTAACCACTGCTCCAAGTGGAATGACAATTAATTCCACGTCTGGTTTAATTCAATGGACACCCTCTGTTTCAGGTGCATTTAATGTAACTGTCAAAGCTGCTAATGGGGTTGATCCCGAAGCGACTCAATCGTTTACAATCAATGTTGACGTTGCTCCTCCATGTCCAAATGGAATTATTAGTTATTGGAAACTTGACGAATCTGCAGGAACTACTTTTGCTGATTATGTTGGAGGTAACACTGCTACCACTTTAGATAGACCAAGCGCAATAACTGCAATGGTTGGTGGTGGTCAACGATTCAATGGTACATCAGATCAAATAACTGCTCCGAGAATAGCTGCATATGACTTTGCTGCAAACTCGAGTTTCACTATTGAAACTTGGTTTAAACATCAAGCAGTCGCTTATTCATCTATCGAACAAATTTTTGGGCGTAAAGCTACTGACAATTTAACTTCAATAGCGCTTGCTTTTGATGGTTCTTCAAACCTAACTTTTTCTGTTCGATCAAAAACTGGGGAGAGTTTTTCAGTATCAAGTTCTTCCAGTTTATACGATGATGTTTGGCATCATATTACTGCAGTAAAAGATGGAACTTTAAATCAGCTCAGAATTTATATCGATGGTGTTCTGCAGAATACAGTTTCAGCAGCTTATACTACCGGATTCGATTCACCTACTGCAGGTATTAGCATAGGTTGGCGAGCTTTCGGCGATGAAAGATACCTAAATGGCAGATTAGACGAGTTAGCAATTTATGGTGCTGCTCTTGATGAATCTGAGATTACTGCACATTATTATAATGGTTTGCAGGGTGTGGGATATTGTTACACTAATATAGTTCCTACAATTACTTCTGTTCCAGAAAAATTTGGTGTGGTTAATCAGCCGTACGTTTATGATGTTCAAGCCGCAGGTATTCCTGCAGTAACATATTCTTTAACAACATTCCCAAGCGGAATGACGATTAATGCTAACAGCGGCTTAATCCAATGGACTCCAGTTTCTAATGGTATATTTGATGTTACTGTGGTTGCATCAAATAGTTTTGGACCCAGTTCAACACAATCATTTCGTATTATTGTTCAATCTCAAGGTAATATAGCTCCTGTTATAACTTCAACTCCTGTAACCAGCGGAACTATTGGACAATTATATTCTTATGACGTTGAGGCTTCCGGACTTCCAACACCTACATACTCACTCACTGTAAGTCCATCAGGAATGACAATTAATTCCACATCAGGATTAATTCAGTGGACACCGGTTGCAGGCGGTACTTTTAATGTTACAGTTGTTGCTACTAACGGTGTCAGCCCAGATGCACAACAGTCTTTCTCAATCACAGTTCCTGCAATTCAAGATACAGCACCTACCATTACATCTGTTCCAGATACAACTGGAGTGGTTGGTCAACTGTACTTGTACGATGTTCAAGCCACAGGTTCCGGCGTTATTACTTATTCATTAACAGTCAATCCTTCGGGTATGACTATCAATGCAAGCAGCGGATTGATACATTGGATACCCTCAGCGGCAGGCAACTTTAATGTAACAGTTGTTGCCTCAAATGGCGTTAATCCAAATGCAAGTCAATCATTTACAATCAATGTTCAAGAAACTCCGGCAATACCGGGTAACTTAATTGCGGTTTTAAGTTCTGTTAAGTTAAATCACGTTAATTTAACGTGGCAGGATAATTCCACAAATGAATTGGGATTTATTCTTGAAAGAAAGGTTGGTGATTCAACAAGTGCAGCTTCATACTTTGTTATTGATACAGTTTCTGCTGGGGTTACGGCATTTGAAGATTCAACTCTTGCAGATACAACAACCTACACTTATAGAGTGAAAGCGTATAACTTATTCTTAGAATCAGGTTACAGCAACCAGGCTTCAGTGAATACAATCCTTTCTTCGCTGAATGCGCCTTCAGTTCTTAATGCTAATTTAAGTCCAAGCAAGGTTAACCATGCATTATTAAGCTGGCAGGATAATTCAACAAATGAGTTGGGATTTATTTTAGAAAGAAAAGTCGGCGATTCATCCAGCGTAGAACCATTTGTGTTAATAGATTCACTTGCATCTAATACAATTTCGTATGAAGATTCAACACTTGCAGATACCACCACGTACACTTATAGAGTAAAAGCTTATAATTCCTTCTTGGAATCTGATTACAGCAATGTGGCTTCTGTTAGTACTATTTTATCTAATATAGTATCACCAAGCGGCTTAACTGCTGTTCTAAGTTCAACAAAAGTTAATCGAGCTATTGTTGCTTGGCAGGATAACTCAACTAACGAGTTGGGCTTTGTTCTGGAGAGAAAGCTTGGAGATTCTGGAAGCGCAGAACCATTTTCAATATTGGATTCTTTAGCTGCTGGAACCACTTCATTTGAAGATTCGACGCTCGCAGATACGACTACCTATACTTATAGAGTTAAAGCATTCAATTCGTTTACAGAGTCCGAATACAGTAATATGGCTTCAGTAAGTACAATATTATCTTCAATATTATCTCCAAGCAGTTTAACAGCTGTTTTAAGTTTAACAAAGATCAATCATGCTGAGTTGAACTGGCAGGATAATTCAAGTAATGAATCTGGATTTATTCTTGAAAGAAAAACCGGTGATTCAGCAAGTGTTGAACCATATGTCTTACTAGATACATTAACAGCTGGAGTAACTTCATTTGAAGATTCTACACTTTCTGATACAACTACTTATACTTATCGAGTTAAAGCATACAATTTATTTGTAGAATCAGGGTATAGTAATATTGCATCAGTAACAACAATTCTTTCAACTGTGGCTTCACCGAGCAATCTAACAGCTCAATTAAGCTCCACAAAGGTAAATCATGTAGAATTATCATGGCTCGACAATTCGACAAATGAATTAGGATTTATTCTTGAAAGAAAAACTGGAGATTCTGCCAGTGCAGCACCATTTGTTGTTATTGATACATTAGCTGCAGATGTAACTGCCTTTGAGGATTCTTTGCTTTCTGACACTACAACTTACACGTATAGACTAAAAGCATTTAATTCTTTTACTCAATCAAGTTACAGTAATCTAGTTTCTATCACTACGGTGATATCAGCTATAGTGAGAGAAATTGGTTTCGAGATTCCTAAAGATTATGCTTTAGAACAGAACTATCCAAATCCATTTAATCCTTCAACAACTATTCGATTTGGACTTCCAACAAGTGCTCATGTTGAGATAAAACTCTACAATGCAATTGGGCAAGAAGTTGAGCTAATTCTAAATGCTGATTTGGATGCGGGAGTTCACGAAACCATTCTGAATGCTAATCAACTTGCAAGCGGAATTTATTTCTACATGATTAAAGCACAAGGTGTGAACGGTAATAATTTTACCGCAACAAAACGTATGATCCTTATGAAATAAATTTATCTATTAAACACTTATATAAAGCCGGTTAAGTATTACTTTCCGGCTTTTTTATTTATTAAAGAAATGTATCATCTAACTAATGGATTTTGCATCAGCTGATTTAAGTTTATGTACTGATCTAATTCTTATCGCAAGCAAGATAATCAAAATAGCCAGCCCAGCATAAGAAAATAAATCTCTATTTTTATAAATATGGTACTCTTGTATTTTAATCTCAGATTCAGTTACAAACCAAGCGCGAATTGACATGATGGATGACTCATTTAAATTTAAGTTATTGATTGTTAAAACTTCTTTAAATGGTGTTATAAAGATGTCCTCATCTCCTTTATTAACAAAGTTCCCTCTGTCAATTTCAAAATACTTACCGGCCCTGAGTGTTTTATTTCTTAATGTTCTAATGAAGTGATTATCTGCCGATTGTGGATAATCGAGTAAACCCAAAGGAATAATGAAATAGGCAGCTAAACAAAAAATTGTTAATGCTATTCTCTTTTGACTAAAAGTAAATAGCTTGTTATTACTTGTTCCAATTTCTCTCCAACTTAAAACTAAATAAATAATTCCTCCAATGGTGAGTAAGTAAACAAACAAGGTTTCATGAAAAAACAAATTGAAGTTGGAAAGTTGCCAATCTAATGGTGCTATAAAATGAACGCCATTTCCCCATTTTATCTCCATGGCATCAAGCAGCAGATGGCTGAAAGTTCCCATCGAAAGAATAAAAAACGACTTTCTTGAATTTATTAATAACAGTGATAATGCTAAGCACAGAATTAATGAAAAGAACAGTGTTGAGGTTATAATAAAATACAATCTTAAATCATAAAGATTAATATTTGGATATAACATACTTACCACCCTCTGAAAAATCCAAGGTATATCAGGAATGATAGAGCCGATATAAATCAAAAGTATATCTGATTTTCTTATTACAGCCTTTGTTAAAATGCTGTTCAATCCTACATGGGCAAGTGTATTAGGCATTTTATTACCAGTAAAAACAAGTGTAAATTAATTCAATAAAAAAATAAAGTGTTTTTTGCTTAAAGCACTAAAAAGTAAAATGATGCTGAAAAATAAATAATTCCAATGACTAGACTAATTGTAAATGCAGATGACTTTGGCATGGATCACGTCATTAATGACTCAATACTAAAAGGTTTTAGGGAAGGAATAGTTACATCAACTTCCTTAATGGCTAATGGAAAAGCGTTTGACCATGCCGTAAAACTAATTAAATCATATACGGCTTTAGATATTGGAATCCATCTATAACTAGTAGATGGAAGTCCGATTCTTAATGCTTCGCAAGTTCCCACATTAGTAAATACTGATCATAAATTATTAAATCATGCAGTAGCATTTTCAAAAAAATATTTTTGTGGCCAGATATCTATTTCCGAGGTTAAAGTCGAATTAAAAAACCAAATTGAAAAGGTGCTCGATAATGGAATTAGAATTAGTCATATAGACAGCCATCAACATGTTCACATATTACCAAGAATCTTTCAAGTTGTTACAGAACTCGCTGAACAGTACAAAATAAAATACATAAGAATACCTAATGAAAAATTTCAAGCATATATGTTTAGTAATCTGTCTCTGATACCGAGAGTAGTTCAGCTTAAAGCAATCAACTATTTGTGCTCAAACTTGAATACAATTTCTTCAAAAAAAAATGACTTCTTTTATGGTTTTTATTTTGGCGGACAGTTAAATAAAAAGAATCTCATTATAATTTTGAAAAAACTTCCTCAATATGGGCTTGGTGAACTCATGTGCCATCCCGGAAATAGTGCTGAAGCAGCCAATTTGAGTAAAATTGACTATAGGAAAGAAAATGAATTAGCTGCATTAACTGATGAGGAAGTTAAAGCAGTAATAGTTTCGAAACAGATACGGCTGACTTCATTTAAAGAGATGGCTGATGTTCACGAATAGTTTTATTTTTCTCTAATTTCAATAATTACATGTCTAAATTTACCATTAAATCTCAATTTGAGATAATGAATATTTCACAGTGTTCTTTCTTAAATTGCAGGGCTAAAATTAAAGCAAATTAAATGAAGATTATTTCTGTTTAGTGGTATAGATTATGTTGGGATGTTGTGTTAATTTCGTTATTAAATCAGTAATAATTATCAAATCATAGTATGGATCTTTCTGTAGTTATACCTGTATACAACGAGGAGGAATCAGTTAAGTTTCTTTACGAAGCCGTTACGAAAGCACTTTCGAACCTAAAACGGCAATATGAGATAATACTGATTGACGATGGCAGTAAAGATAAGACCTATAC
>JACAFC010000137.1 GCA_013388515.1 Ignavibacteriaceae bacterium
GAGCATAAGCTGGCTATTTTCTCTTCCAGAAGTAAAATCTGCTTCTGAATGAACATATACTGTAAAAGCAGAATCGAAAAGAAAAGCAGCATTTGTTAAGTCACCACTCAAATTATTTCTAAACAGCTTTATAAAATATTCACTGGTGGATTGGGTCGGTAGTCCAAGATCAAGAATATTCAAGTAAGGTTTTTCTATCTGTTTAGAAATTGATTTTATTGAACTCAAAACTTGCTCTTCAACTTGTTCCAGATAGATTTTACGGATGAAAATATAACTTAGCTGCGACATCAGAATTACCAGACCAACTGTTACAGCAACAAAGGTAAAAATAATTCTAAATTTATAATATGAATTCCTCGGACGAATTTGGATATCCGCAATTTTCTGAAACATATAATCCTGGTTGTTGTATATATTCTCCTTTAAAATTAAGGATTAATTCTCTTTCTTTTTCACAACCAATTTTGCCACATAATCACTTTGCTCAATAAATTCCAGTTTTTGTGGATAGGGGTTTAGTTCCTTCAAATAGAACGTAAGTTTTGAAAATTCGATTTGTTTTGGTTCTAAATGAGTATTTAGATAAATAGTTTGGTGTTTACCGGAGGAATTCTTTAGCTCAAAAACTGATTTGGCATTCCCAGCCCATATACAAACAAGCTCACTAGGACATCGTGAATCTTCAGCAACAGAATCAAATTTTATACATACCCCATAACCAGAAATAACCGCTGATTCACCTACTCTTAAATTAAATTCTTTGTCAAGCTCTATTTCATAATAATTTGTAAGTGAATCAGAACAGCAGAAAAAAATAAAACTCAAAAAAAATAAAAAAATTGAGTTCATAATTATTCACCTAAATAATTTTATAACCTTGCTGTAAAACCAAGCCACCATTGGGCTAATTTAAATTCATCATCAAACTCAGGATCTAAAAGCAAATTAATTTTCAAAGCTTTAGTTAGCTTAACATTAAGTCCCATCATTACTTTAGCAAAATCTTCAGTAATTTTTTCTGCTGGCTGAGTATAACGCTCACCAAAATTATTCTCAACAGTAATTTCCCCATTATTATTTCTCTCACGCTTTGTGAAATAAGCTGTTGTTCTATCAGTAATTTCCCAACCGTTCAGTATTCTATTTAAACCCAGCATAAATTCAAGGTGATCATTAAGCGTAAAATTGAATACAATTGGTATTTGCAAAGTCCAATTATCAGCTTCATATTCCCATTCAAGTGTTTTTATTTCCAGCAGTTCGTAAACATAGTTGTAAGCAGAGGTTTTGTAATTATAATGATAATCCGATTTTCTAACTGAAGTAACCGGCTCGCTTGAATTTAAAGTTGAGTTGGAATAATTGTAATAAACTCCAGTACGAACGTTAATTTTATCAGTTAGCTTCCATAAAAAACTGAGCATTGCTTCATGCATGTTTATTTTCCGTTTTCCAGTCCCAACTCTCTTATCTGAGGTAAAACTTCGTCCGTTGTACGAGTTGTAAGCGGTATCCCAAGAGCTGTAATATCTTGATGTATAAAATGAGGTATCGAGAATATTTGTAGAATTTGTTAAATCAATATTAGAATTTGTGTATCGATAGTAACCTGAAATCTCAGTGTTATTGCCGGGATATCGAGTAAAATTCAAACTAAAGTATTTTGAATTCCCATCCTGGCTCCACTGCTGATGATTTTGATACTCACTTAAACTGTAATTCCATTCATCAGTTACGTCTGGTTTTTTGTATTGATAAAAATATTTGCTTGAGGAAGAATAATTTTGCTCAGCATTTCCAGCTAAGTATCCAATTTTGGCCCCTAGTTTTAATTTTTCGGATGGACTGTATATAACTCCAGCACTAAAATCCAAATGATCATAATCTTGATTGCGCACTTGACCGTAAGATGAAGCATAATCATAATCCTGCTGTGTACCAAATTCATCTTTATAGTTATTGGCATACTCACCATCACGCGAATGAACGACACCGTTTAATGATAATCCCAGGCTTACTTCATCATTAAATTTATAACCGGAAAATGCAGAAAATAAATGTGCCGCAGTTGAAAGTTCATCTTTGCCAGCATAGCGATCAGTTATAGGAACACTGGAAAGACCTTCTGCCCTAACACCTAATGCGTCGTAGTAATAATTTGGATAGTAGATTCCATAAGGAACAGAATAAAATTTTTCTTCTCTATTAATTAGTTGATACGTTCCCCCAATAAAAAAGTTTTTAGTTATATCCTTTAATGGATAATTCAAAATACCAATAGAGAATATCGGTTCTGGTTCTGCTCGAGTTACAGCAAACCATCTCCTATCGATATACGGACGGTAAGCAATATCGGTATAATAAAGTGGAACTACATAATTATTTACGATTGATACTTCTGTACGGTCTCCGCGAAAATCAATGTAAAGCAGAAGTTCATCATCACTCAAATCCGGAAAAGATGCGGGATTTAGGTAAAGGTTAAGAAATGGATCATCTATAAACCCAACTGCAATTTTTTTGAAGTTGTATATACCGAAAGTATTTAAGTAATGACTTTTGAAGTACAGATCCGATTGTTCAAAGTTCTGTTCCGTAGTTCTTTCCCCGTAGTACTGCGGAAAAATTGTTTGAACTGTTAAGAGAAAAAGAAACACTTTTAATTTCATGAATTCCTCCACTTCAAAGATTTTTATTTGCCCAATTTGTAATGATGATAATTTAGGTCAACATGCATGCCGCGGATTTTTTCACTAAAGAATATTTCGAACTTAGGAATAAACCTTCAATTTAGAAGGAAAACAAACATTTTCTGTAATTTATTTCTGAAGATACAGGATTAGTGCTATCGAATTTTTGATAAAGCATCAGATTTCTGATTACATAATTAAATACTTAATAAAATCAATTTTTCAATATTTCAATTGATAATAATTGCATGTCTTTATAGATTACACTCACAATAAGTTTACATTTAGCATTTGAAAATGATATCATGTTCAAATGTTAAAAATAAATTCTAATTAACAGAATTATTTAAAAACATCTTGCAGGGTTTGTTATGGAAACATCAAAAGTTTACACAGGCGAAAATGCCAAACTGCTTCTTCACGGTAAAGAGTATAACCTACCGGTTATGGTTGGGTCTGAACAGGAAGTTGCGGTTGACATAACCAAATTACGAGCTGAAAGCGGTGCAATAACCATGGACAGTGGTTATGGCAATACCGGTTCATGCTTAAGTGCAATTACTTTCATAGATGGAGAACGCGGTATCCTTCAGTACCGGGGTTATCCAATTGAGGAATTGGCTGCAAAATCTAATTTTGTTGAAGTTGCTTACCTTCTGATTTTCGGGCATCTGCCTACAAAAGCTGAGTTGGAAGACTTTAACTTTAAGCTTACTCATCACAGCTTAATTCATGAGGATATGAAAAAGTTCTTTGAGGGATTTCCTCCAACTGCTCACCCAATGGGAATTTTATCTTCAATGGTTAATTCTCTTTCAGCATTTTATCCGGATTTTGATTACAAGAGCGATCTTGAAATCAACATTGTGAGATTAATAGCTAAGCTAAAAACAATTGCTGCTTTCTCGTACAAAAAGTCTATCGGGCAGCCGTACATTTATCCTCAAAACCATTTAAGTTATGCCGGTGATCTTCTTAATATGATGTTTGCTGTTCCCTCCGAAGAATACAAACTAAATAAAGTTGTGGAAGAAGCACTTGATCTTTTGCTTATTCTCCATGCAGATCATGAACAGAACTGCAGCACATCTACTGTAAGAATGGTTGGAAGCAGTGAAGCAAACTTGTTTGCAGCAATTTCGGCTGGAATTTGTGCACTTTGGGGTCCATTGCATGGCGGCGCAAATCAAGAAGTACTGGAAATGCTTGAACATATTAAAGCTGATGGCGGAGATTACAAGAAATACATGAACATGGCTAAGGATAAATCATCCGGCTTTAAGCTTATGGGATTTGGGCACCGTGTTTACAAGAACTTCGATCCGCGTGCAAAAATTCTAAAAGCTTCTGCCGATAAAGTTTTAGGACAGCTTGGAAAATCCGATCCGCTCCTAGATATAGCAAAGAACCTGGAAGAAATTGCGTTGAAGGATGATTTCTTTATTGAAAGAAAACTTTATCCTAATGTAGATTTCTACAGCGGCATTATTTATCGTGCAATGGGAATTCCAACCAATATGTTTACAGTTATGTTCGCTATTGGCCGCTTACCGGGATGGATTGCTCAATGGAAAGAAATGCGCGAGACCCCTGGGCAAAGAATTTACAGACCACGACAAATTTATACCGGCGCTACAAAACGCGAATATACCCCAATAGATAAAAGATAAACTCACATTTATTCCAAATAAAAAGCGTGGGAGTTCCCTCTCACGCTTTTTTAATTAATAGACTATTTAGCTTATTTCACAACCATCATCTTCATAGTTTTTGTAAAATCGTTCATGGTTATTTTATATAAGTAAACACCGCTTGAGAGGTTACTCGCATCAAACTGTACTTCGTAATTGCCTGTTTGCTTTTCTTCGTTAACTAATGTTGCTACTTCCCTTCCGAGTAAATCGTAAACTTGCAACGTTACTGGAACATCAACTGAAAGCTGATAGCTTATCTTAGTAGTTGGATTATACGGATTGGGATAATTCTGAAATAGCTCAGTAGTAATAAAAAGGATAATAATAGTACATCACCCTTGCAGGCTGAATTTTTTCAACAAATCTTTTCATATCTATTTCATGATCTCTTACACCATCCCATTCAGGATAATAAGTTGTAATTAAGCACGGGAAACCATTCACATTTAATATTGAATCAACAATTCTATAAGGTTCAAAATTATCTATACTCTGTGGTTCGTCTAAACCGTACCAATACTTCAAATTTGGCCATTGAGTTTGCGGGTAATTTGCTGCATATGTTGAACAATTATATGAGACTTCACCTCTAAATTCCGGTCTAAGGTCTTTACCAATTTGATCATCATATACTTCAATAAAATCAACGAATAATTCCCTATTCCCGAGCCAGATTACATTAAATCTAACTCCCTGCCGACCATTGTACGAATCATCTCTTTCTGGGAATCCATCTCCTTCAGGACTAGCATGCTGAATCGGAAATTCATATGCACCGATTGTTTTTGGTATTTTATAATCAAATATTTTATCTGTATAGCTGTTACTTAAAATATTTGCCTTTAATATGGTATCCCTCAAAACTGAAAAATTCCCGTTGGGCGCATAATACACTACTTGTAGTCTACATACATCAACATTTTCAGTTGTATTACCAGCAATCTTTAGTCGAAATTTTACTTTATATAATATTGTGTCATTATTCCAAAATAACCTATACTGTCTGTTCTGGAAGTAATCGGGACCTGTAATTAGGTATTTCCCTATTTGTGAGGGAATATTCCCACTAGCATAGTAATCTGTTCCCCGATAACCAATTTCATGTTTTACTCCAGGTGTATTTGCATAATAATCCATGCTGTCCTCCGCTTCCCATCTGCTGTAGTAACCGGAGGCATAATAAGCTATCCGATCAGTTGCATAATGTGCATTTAATCCAATCAAATTCGTGTAACGCTGCAATGTAGATTGATTATCTTGTGTAATAAACTGAATAACTCCATTTACTCCCATTGCTTCTATTTGATTATGATTCTGTGCAGGATAATGGTGGTTTACATAGTCATCCGGATGTAAATTTGTGAAAACACCTACTGGGAATTCTTCGGTTTGTGGGTTTATATCTGCAATGATTAAGACGGTTAACACCATCGCATATTGCAAATAATGCATCCAGCGTTCCAATGCTTCTCGTAACATATTGTTTCTCCCTTTTTGTTTAATGATAGTTTATTTTTCTCATACGAATGAGATTTAATTATTATGATTCACTTTAAATACAACATTTTTCCGGAAGCAGAATAAACCGGAACATCATTACTATTTCTTATATATATGCGGTATATGTATATTCCGCTCGATAACCGGTCAGCATCTCTGCCAGAGGCAGATCCTTCACCAAAGGCGGATTTGCTTTCGGCGGAAAACTCTTCTTCATAATACCCGCCTTCTTTTATTTCATTAGATAATACTCTTACTATTTCTCCCTTAATGTCATACACTATCAGCTTCACGTAGCTTGTTCCTTTTATCCGGTAGCCAATTTTTGTAGTTGAATTGAATGGATTGGGATAGTTAGGATATAAATGATAATCATCTGTTATAATAATTGGTTCATTTACCTCAGAAATTACAACTGTAATTTCTTCACTCCCGGCAGATTCGTTCCATTGACTATCAACAGCTGTAATTTTATAGTAAAGATTTTTTTGCTGATTTAATAAGCTTTCTTCAAATACGGTATCAATTATTTCTGCAATCAGTTTTGTTGTGTCTATAACGAAACCTTTAGTAGTGTCACGATAAACTCTATACTTGTGTAAATCTGCTTCAGTGTTCTTTTTCCAGCTTATTTTAACCAGTCCGGAGTCTATTGAAGAAACTATTCCTCTTGGTGAGCGTGGAGGCAAGTCAATATACTCATAAGTTTTTCCTAATGGTCCTCCATAGGCGCCAATATCGCTTCTACTTCCGTTGGCATCAAGTATTCGAGGATCACCGGCATCAATCATTGGTGAATACATCTGCAGATGAACATCTCCGCTGTCTTCACTTACGATCATTGGATCTACCGATAAATTTGTGCTGTCAGGTGTAAATCCAAGATATGGATTTGCTACATTCCAGATGTTATTATGCCGAAAATCCATTGACACGCTTCCATAAATTGATGCTCCTAAATCTATATTCATAACTAAATTATTTATTGCATGAAAATTTCCAGAACTAAAGTGCAAAGCACGGCCTGCGCTAGTATGGCCAATCAAGACATTATTTCGAACATTTCCACTGAATATAAATGAATAACCACCATAGATATCGTTTTCAGATATTACAATGTTATTAGCTGTTAAAGGTGTCTTTACTATATCATGGAGTCCCCTTGAATATTGATTATTTAAATAGATTATGTTATTTGTAATTGTTGGCTGGCAGCCGAGAAAATCATAAATCCCTATACTCGATGGATAAAGAATTATATTGTTATCGATTACTGGAAAATAGTCGAATGTAAATCCATCAACATTGATACCCCTATCAACATTTGATATAATATTACCAACCACCTTTAAATTCGAATTTAGTAGATCAATTCCCCTGTAACCATTAGCAATTTTATTGTTTGCAATCAAAGAATTTTCATCTAAAATATCTCTGCATTTTATTCCGAGAGTATAGTCCAAATTTGGAAATAAAATTTGAAAACCAATTAATTTAGAACTATCAGCAAAAATAAGATTACTAAATGCTGTCGATTCTATTATTTCTTGACTGTCAAGAATACAGCTATCCATCCCACTTCCAATTAGGGATAATCCAGGAATCATAACTATTTTTTCTTTGTACACTCCATTAGCAACATAAACTGTATCACCGCTTTGGCAAATGTTTATGCACTTCTGTATGCTGTCGCTTGCGGTTAGCCAGCTTGTGTAGGGCGGTGTGCTGCTGCCCGTTTTGCTTACATAACGTATGGTCGCTGTGGCTTCAAGACAAAAGATAAAAGTAAAAAGTAAAGGAAAAGAATTCGGGGTTTCATATTAGTATCCTTCCGTTAAACATAGGAATGTGTGTGTCGTTAGTTGGTGTGTTATCAAATGAAGCAAGCAATAAACCATTCTAAAGCCCCTATAGTTTATAATACCTGATGGAACTTAAAAAATAAAATTTAGGAAGGCAACTAAATATTTATTTTACTTTTCTCTCAATCAAAAAAATCTAATTGTGGAGATTTGTAAATAGAATCGAATGACTCGCCGAATAAACCAAGTACAGAATCTGCAATCGGCTTGAGCTGTTTGTCAATATAATGCTGGTAATCCAAATCGCCATGTTTAAGTTCAATAGGTACAGGTCCCCGTTTTGTGATAACATATTCAACTGTTCCGCTGGTTTTGTTTATCATCCTTGCAGCACGCACATGCGGAGGGCTGCTTTTCTGGTATTCATCTAATTCTTTACGCAATCTTTTTCTATAAACCAGCTTATCGTCAAAAGCTCCGCGGTTAACTTTATTTACAATATTTCTAATCCAATCTGTAACATCCTCATCGTTAAAAACTTTCATGTAGAGCTGCACTTGAAATTCCTTTGCCAGCTTTGTCCAATCGGAGCGTACAAACTCCATTCCAACAAATTCAAGTTCATCTTCGCCATTAACTTTAAGAAGTCCGGCATAACGCTTTTTTGCACCTTGTTCACCGCTGCGTAAAGGTGTAAGGACAAATCTGCTGTAGTATTTTTCGAACTCGAGCTCAAGGAAAGATGTAACACCAAATTCTTCTTTTAATCGTTTCTTCCAATATTCATTTAATTCAGCAGCAATACGTTCACCATTTTCTTTTGCAGTTTCACCCTCACCTGGTTTTAGCTTTACAAAAAGTGAATCAGTATCGCCATAAATTACTTCATAACCTTGTTTGTGCAGATAATCCTTACTTTGGAGCAAAAGCCATTTACCTGTTCCTGTAATTGCAGAAGGAAGATGCGGATGATAAAATCTGCATCCGTTAGAACCCATAACTCCATAAAAGCTGTTCATTAAAATTTTTATTGCCTGCGAAAGATGCTTATCACCAACTTTAGATGCTTCAATCCTTTTTTTCATCAACTCATTTATAAAACCCGGGAGGAAGTGCTTGCTTGCAGAGAATTTGTAACCTTCGGGAGTTGTAATTGTATCTATATGTGAAAACAAGCGGGACACAGGATCAATTTTGAATGACTGAATAATGGACGGATACAAGCTTTTAAAATCAAGCACAATTACATCATGGTAAATTCCGGGAATTGGATCAATTACATGACCACCTGCGGCATGTTCGCTTAGAATTACATCATTTACATTTGGAGCAACCAGCTCAGCCCGATGAATTTTAGGCAAGTAAAAATGATCGAATGCGGCGGACATCATTCCCAGCTGATCAAGCAGCAGTCCGGAAATTTGAGATCTTTTAACCAACAAATCTATCAATCCAGTTTTGGCGAAAATTTCAGAAACAAGCATCGCATCATTTAAATTGTATTCGCAAAGTTTTGCTTTATCTTCTTCAAAATACTTATCAATCTCGGCTGGTCTATCATCGGAAGTTATTAGTTTTCCTCTGCCTAACAGTTCTTGAGCAACTGTTTCCAATCTAAAATCCTCAAAGGAATAAAATGAATTTCTTAAAGCAGTCGGACCATCAATTACAATTCTTCCTGGAATAAAAGCAAAGTAACTGCCAGCTTTGCGGCTTCTCAGTAAAATTGCAGAATCATCTCTGCCTAAAGTGAAATTTATTCCAAGTTCGTTGGCTTTAGATTCCAGGTACATTAAATCAAAACCAACTACATGCCAGCCAATTATTATATCAGGATCAGCTTGTTTAAACCATTCCACAAATTTTTGGATTAAATCGGATTCAGATGAACAAATCTCAACATATTCCGGAAGGTTTTTACTCTCGTGTGAAAGTAAAAATACTTTTTTTGATTCTTGTGAGTCGAACGTAAGATGCAAAGCAATAGAATACAATTGACTTTGCTTAGTACCAGTTTCAATATCTAAAGACAAAACTTTAAATCGAGGATTTATTTGACATGCTTCAACCTTAGGATTATGGTAAACAGTCAGATTTTTTTTCTGCACAGATTCACCCGTAACTTTCATTTGTGCATTTATTCCCCTTTCCATTAAAAATCTTTTGATTGGGTCAACATCAGCTTCGTATGTAGTAATCCCGCTTTGCTGAAGTAATTCGGCAGCTTTTCTCAAATCATAATTGGTATAGAAATATAGCGCATCTACTTCTCTACCAGAAAAGGATTTAAGTTGAACTTGCTTTCTTTCAAATCTAAGATTAAGCGGGGGAAGCTGAGCATCTCTTCCAACAAAGAATACATTTTTAATCTGGTCAATTACAATTTGTACTGGTCCATTTTCATTGGAAATGCCGTGAAAAACAATGACGTTTCTTCCATTATGATCACGCCACTCGCTTGTTAATATGAATAATTCCGATGTTTTCAAACTATAAATTTTACTGTTTACGTTACTGCTTTACAATATATATAAAAGCTTTACAAACTGTTAGATTAAAAATCAGTAAGAATTCTACCACTGTACTTCAACAATTTGTTGCATTTGTGATAGACGTCTTATGTATTAAAAGGATTCTATCAATTTATTTTGGCATTCAACTTGCGACACACTTTGATTATTCGATGGAGAGTTGAAATGAAAGTTATAAATAAACTTTTAATTACAATATTTGTCATAGTTGGGAATAGCACTTTTGCACAATTGGCTGAAGACAGCTGGTCTTTTGGTTTTGGTGGCACATACCCTAGGTTTATGAGCGTTTGGTCACAAGCTTATTCGGGCACAGAAAATTACGGTGGTTATTTATCCCTAAAAAGAAATTTTTCTGAATATGTAGCCTTAAGATTGTTAGCGAATTACAATTACATGGAAGCGATATATGATTTTCCTGCTGGTGAGGTTGTAGAATCTGTTTCCTTAATCTCAGGTGCATTAGATGTATTATATTATCCTATCCCATGTTCACCGGTTTCACCATTTGTAGGTGCTGGTTTAGCAGGTATTTACTTTAAACCAAAAAATGCTTTTGAGTCAAACCTCAATGATAATTTTTTGGAATATCAAATGAACATACGCGCGGGAGTTGAATGGGAAATCAGCAGCAAATGGAGAGTTGTTACCGAAGCCGGTTATTTCACTCCTTCTTCAAACAAATTAGATGGGGAAAATAATACTCACGAGCATAAAGGATTGTTTGGTACAAACTGCGATACCTACATGAGTTTCAATCTTGGGTTTTTATTTTATTTTAGCGAAGGAAATCCATCAACAATATGTGATAATTTTTCCGGAATAACCGTTGGCTCCCCACTAACAAACCAACTAACCGCTGAAGATGTAGAAAAAATTGTTAAAGATAATCTTCCAAAGGAAATTGTTAAAGAAGTTATAGTTGAAAAACCGTTAACTGAAGAAAAAAGATGGATATTAGTTGGAGTTAATTTTGAATTTGGAAGTGCAACACTAACTAAAGAATCTTTCCCAATTCTCTTAAATGCAATGCAAGTTCTTACAGATCACCCCGAAATGAAAATCGAAATTCAAGGGCATACAGATAATGTCGGCAGTGAAAGTTTCAATATGATGTTATCTCAAAGACGTGCTAACGTTGTACTGGATTATTTAGTTGCCAATGGAATTAGTGAAAGCCGATTGGTAGCTAAAGGATACGGTGAAAGTATGCCCATTGCTGATAATAATTTAGATGAAGGCAGAACTCTTAACAGAAGAATTGAATTCAAAATAAGATAAAATTATTGTGCAAAGTTGAATTTTGAGGGTATTAGTGCCGTCTGCATCACACCAATGCGTTTAATCAATCACTTTTTAAGAAATAATCTCTAAGTTACGTTCAAATTTGAGTTATGAGATGAATTCAATAGTGAAGAAAGTTTCGGATTTTGTAATTGAACAGTTTAATAGTTCCCTTCCAAAAGGTATTACTTACCATGATCTTAAACATACCAAAGATGTGGTTAAAACATCACAGCTTATTGCTAAAAACTGTAAAATAAATCAATCTCAACTAGAGATGTTATTAATTGCTGCATGGTTTCATGATTTAGGAATTATTGATCACTATACTAATCATGAAAAACGCAGTGCGGAGATCTGCAAAAAATTTCTGACCAACTTGAATTACCCTGCAAATAAAATTATTACTATTTCTAAAATAATCTGTTCAACAAAAATCCCTCAAAAGCCCACTAATCTTTTAGAAAAGATTTTATGCGATGCAGATATATCACACATGGGTGAAAAAAAATTTATTGCGCGTTCTTTGCTTTTACGTATTGAATGGGAGAATATAATAAATAAGAAATTTTCTGATTTGGATTGGATAAAATCTAACATTGAATTTATTAGGCATAATAATTTTCAGACAAAATTTGCAAAAAACTACTATAGTGAGCAGCGCAAAAAAAATTTAATGAATCTTAAAGCAAAACTAAAAAACTACAAAATCACTCCTCCGCCCAAGCAAAGGTCTGCTTCATAAAATATCGCAAATTGTCCTGGAGCAATTCCGGAATCTGAATCATTTAATTTTACAAAAGCAGAAAAATCATCTTTAAAACTTATTGTGCATTTATACTTTTTAGCTCCGTGACGAATTTTAACTTCGAGTTCACTCTTTTCGGGTTTCTCTCCGGTTATCCAATTAAACTTGCCAACTTCAAACTCTTTTTTTTCTTTAGTCAATAAATTCTCGTGAGAAACATAAACTATGTTTTGCTGAACATCTTTTTTTACTACGAACCAAGGCCCGCCGCCAAGTTTTAAACCAGAACGCTGCCCAATTGTGTAAAAATAATAACCGCTATGTGTACCTAACTTTTTATTGGTGTTTATGTCGACTATGTCACCCTTAATTTCACCAAGATGATGTTTGATAAATTCATCAAACTTAACTTGCCCAAGAAAACAAATGCCCTGACTGTCTTTCCGGTTTTTATTTTTAAGATTAAAATTCTCAGCAAGATTTCGAATTTGCTTTTTGTCGTGCTCGCCGATTGGAAACAATGCTCTTGATAATTGCTGCTGCGTAAGATAAGCAAGAAAATAAGTTTGATCTTTAATCGGATCAGGAGATTGTTTAAGCAAGTATTTTTTTGAAGATTCATCGAAAACCACTTTAGCATAGTGTCCGCTTGCAACTTTTTCAAATGATGAATCTATCTTATCATAAAATTGTCCGAACTTTATTAAGCTGTTGCAAAATATATCTGGATTTGGAGTTCGTCCTTCTTTAATTTCATCAATTGTATAGGTTACAACTGAGTCCCAATATTCTGTCTGAAGTGATAAAATTTCAAGTGGAATATTGTTTTGTTCACAAACCGCACGTGCAAACTTTAAATCCTCTTCCCAAGGGCATTCACCAAGAAACGAGAATTCATC
>JACAFC010000147.1 GCA_013388515.1 Ignavibacteriaceae bacterium
ATCATGTCCAACATCTAAAACTTCGCGGCATGAATCTTCTTCAATCGACATTTGAACAATTTTAATTTTTTTATGCTTGTAAGGAATCCACCCATCTACAGCATAAATTGCTGTCCTCTGAAAACCGGTAGGAATGCTTCCATCAAGATATTGCTTGCGTGCAATATGGAGTTCATCAACTATGTTACAGTTGTAAAGCATTCCAATTCCAAGGGCAATGTCTAATGCTTCCTCATTGATGAGAAAAGGAGGTGTGTCATCCATCTCATAAGTACAAACCGTGTTTCGATTGATACGGTAAATAATTTCCTTTTTCGTTTTGAATTCCATCAACGCTGTGCCGTCATATACACCCATCTCAGAAAGTGTTGGACGCATATGGCGAAGTATTTCAGCATCATACTGCTTGCTGTAAATACCTGCAGGACAATGACAGAAAAGTTTTTTATCTGTGAGAAGCTGCTGATGAATTTCTAATCCTGATTTGAAACCGACCGTTTGATAATCTTCTTCGGTCATTTGTGTGAAGGGTTTGAAGATGAAGTCGTACATTTATACAGAATTAATTTTATTAAATGGATGGATCAAATATAGCGATTAGGCTGAGTATCAGAAAGAATCTCGGTGGATTGGATTTTTAGATTGGCTAATTAAACTGTTTATAATCCGAACCTGTCTTTGGTTAATAAGTTAACTTTTACTTATCAGTAAGGTTTTTAAATGCTGTCTCAGAGGTGATTTTCATCAATTTTATATTTTGTAACAAAAGTCATTAACGATAGTCTATTATTTAAGTAAAGTAAGAAAAAACAAATTTAGTGGGCGTACAATGAAAAGGATGTTCATTTTAATAATCATTTTAACAGGTTTACTTAGTGATAACCATCTTGCTTACAGCGAGTTCAGCAAAAAGACGGTTAAAATTAGGATGAAAGATGGGATATACTTATCCACAGACTTATACTTTCCTGAGAAATTAACGGGTAAAGTTCCGGCGGTTCTAATTAGAACAAACATAAACAAAAACAGTATTGGCGTTTTGCCTTACTACTTTATTTACAACGGTTATGCAGTTGCAGTACAGGATGTTCGTGGGCGCTTCGAATCAGAGGGATTGTGGGAACCGTATGTTTATGAAGCTGAAGATGGATATGAAACTGTAGAATGGCTTGCCAGCGAGGAGTGGTGCAATGGAAAAGTTGGAATGCTTGGTGGTTCCTATTCAGCAGTAGTTCAATTGCTTACAGCTAAACTCAACCCACCAAATCTCGCAGCTATAATTCCACATAATCTCCCAGCTGATCCATTTCGGAATGCGCCTTATGAAAATGGGATTTTATTACTTGCACCAGAGATGTGGTGGGTTAATTTAATTGAATCTAACCTAAAGGATTATAATGACCCCATAGCTATAAGAGAATCTCATAAAGTTAAAGATGATTCAAATCTCTATTCGTTGCCTGTTAATCTAATTGATGAGAAAATTATCGGGAAAGAAATACCGTATTGGCAGAAATGGCTTGAACATAACGCTAATGATGATTACTGGCAAAATATAAGTTTTCAGGAATCACTAAATAAATTGGATGTTCCAATACTGCTTTTTTCTGGTTGGTATGATACACATAGCATTGGAACAAAATTAGCATGGCAAGAAATAGCAAAATCACAAAATAAAAATGTTAAACTTGTTATAGGTCCATGGAATCACGCAAACTCTGTTCCAAAGTACCCTTCCACAAAAACGGTTGGAACAGAAGCATCTCTAGATATTCTTAATCTTTTTCTTAGATGGTTTGATTATTGGTTGAAAGGTAATGATAATAATATTTCTACAGAAACTAAAGCAAAACTATATATAATGAATAATTCAAGATGGATTGAATCGGAAAGTTATCCCCTTGAAAATACTTGTTATACATCATTATACTTGAACAGCACAAAAGGCGCTAACTCATTGTTGGGAGATGGTAAACTTTCATGGAGTTTATCAGATGAAGGAAAAGAATTTGATCAGTACTCATATCACCCAGCAGATCCTACACCCGCATTTTTATACAGAAATTCACAAGGTCGAAAAAAATCTGATGAGATAACATCTTCGAGAAATGATATACTTGTGTTTGAATCGGCTCCATTAGATTCGTCTATTACAATTCTTGGTCCTTTAACTTGCAAATTATATGCGTCTTCATCAAGTATAGATACAGATTGGTTCGTTAATTTCTATGCCGTAAATGAAAAAGATGAATATATGCCTCTTACTCATGGTTGTATTCGTGCAAGATTCAGAAACTCATTCACTGAACCGGAATTTTTAGAGAAGAATAAAATTTATGAATATGAAATTGACCTTTGGCATACAGGGATAAAATTTGATAAGGGATGGAAGATCCGTCTGGAAATTACATCAGCAGATTTTCCACAATACTCACGAAATTTAAATACAGGGAAAAATAATGAGACAGAATCTGACTTTGAAGCAGCAACTCAAAGAATTTATCATTCAAAGAAATATCCATCATGTATTATTCTTCCTATTATTACAAATAATTAGTTTTAGATGAAAGATAATTTTTCATTAGTTATTAGCTAGTTGATACTCATTGATATCTGTAACATTTTATTAACTCTTGTGTCTATTGTTACTGTACAAATGGTAAGTCAAATGAATCGAGATGAATTATTTAGAGAAGCTGTTAAAGAAAATGATAAAATGATTTTTAGGGTTTGTTATCACTTTTTCGGACCCGGTGAGAATGCTAAGGATGCACATCAGGAAATACTATTAAAAATTTGGCTTAACATTGAAAAATTTAGGAATGAATCTAAATTAAAAACCTGGATATATCGAATTGCTGTGAACGTTTGTATAACTTTCTTGTCAAAAGCAAAAAAGAAATCCTCACTATTTGTTCCCATTTCAAAATCATTTTACAACGTAAGCTGTGAGGAAGATCAATCTAAAAAAGATGAGGAAAACAAAATGCTTTTTTTTCGCGAGTTTATGGATAAACTTAATGCAACTGATAAAGCACTTGTAAGTTTATACCTCGAAGATCTTGATACAAAAGAATTATCACAAATTACCGGACTTTCTGAAAGTAATGTAAGAGTAAAGCTTCACAGAATTAAGAGTCAAATTAAGAAAGAATGGGAGGTAAAATATGGAACTTGACGATTTTAAAAATAAGAATTTAGCAGAGACAACTAATGAAAATGAATCGGGTCCAAATGACAATTCAGTGATCGATCATTTAATAGAATCATACAAAGCCAATATAAAGATTCAGAGAAAAAAAGCGATAACATGGGCTCTTTTCTTGGTGATCCTGGGGTTATTATATATTTCAAAAAGTGTGTTTTATAGCTCTGGTAATGGCATGTTTGATAATTTAACAAGTATTGGTTTTGGTCTAACTACAATTGGTTTTATTCTAGGTGCCATCTACCTTTACTTCAGATATCGTTCTTTACCAGATTCGTTTTATGGTATGCCGGTTTTGGATTTTATTAATAAAGCTGAAAAGAATTTAGATTTTATGAATTTAATTGATTGGTTAATTATAATTCCTCTACTTTTAATATTAGGTACCGGAGGTGGAATAATTTTAATTACGAGATTATTAAACTATACTGACAACTTAACAGCACTAATAACTATTTGGATTGTATTTTTCGTCTCACTATCAATATTCGGGTTTTACGCAAGTAAAAAGAATTGGAAAAAGGAGCACGGCCAGTTATTTAAAGAATTTCAAGAATTCAAAAAAGCTATGGAAGAAAATGAGAAATAATTGGGGTTACAAAAAGAAAAAAAATATTTAGAAGAAAAACCGGGAGTGATAGCATAAGATAGGTTCTGACACTTGTTCGAGGTATGTTTAAAAAGTTCTTTAAGTTTTGAACATCATAGTTTTTAGATACTCATGGAACAATTCGTCTAGTGCCGATCAATTCTTCGTGACCTTACCATCACTGTAGCCTGAACCAAGCTTGCAAGCAATAAATACTGAAATGTTTTTGTACCGAAGAGGGGACTCGAACCCCTATGACATTGCTGCCACACGGCCCTGAACCGTGCGTGTCTACCAATTCCACCACTTCGGCTGGCAAATTCAAAAGTTAAAAGTCAAAGATTAAAAGCAAAAATATCGACTGTAAAATTAAAAAATCTACCAGCCAATATCACCTTTTTTATCTTCAGGTTTTATCTGAACTCCATGTTTGTGCAGCTCACACTCTTGCGGCATATACTTATTCATCACCAAATCTGTTATAACATCGGGGCAATTTGTTCCAGCAATTCTTGAATCTCCGAGTTCCAAAGTTTCAACACAAAAATTTACGGCTTCAACACCGGAAGGAAGGTTAAAATACTTTAGGGGTAAATCCAATTCTTTGTATGCCTTCTCCATAAATTTTGCCCAAATTGGTAAAGCTGCTTTTGCTCCTTGTCCATACCAATTAGTAAACTTAATTCTATGATCATCAAACCCAACCCAAACACCACCAACAAGCTGCGGAGTAAAACCAACAAACCAAGCATCGGCAAAATCTTGTGTAGTTCCTGTTTTACCTGCTGCTGGGCGATGGAAGTATCGTCTTATACCAGCGCCGGTTCCATAATTAACAACATCTTGCATCATATCTGTAAGTATAGCTGCCGTTTGCGAGTTCAAGGCTTCTTTATACTCGGGTAAAAAATCAGCAATCACAATTCCGTTTTTATCTTCAATTCTTAGAATTGATATTGGAGTGAAATGCACACCATTATTTGCAATAGTTCCATATGCAGATGTCAATTCTAATGGAGTCACTTCAGAAGTGCCTAAAGCAATTGAAGGATATGGGGCGAGTTCAGATTTAATTCCCATCCTTCTAGCAAATTTCACAACTTGGTTAGGGGGTGCAATTCCTCCAATTGTTAGACGACCAGCAATAACATTAATTGAATTAGCCAAACCTTGCCTTAAAGTCATATAGCCGCTGTAATCTGCATTTGCATTATCAGGAGACCATCCGTTAAAATTAAATTTTTGATTAAGCAAAGTGAAAGCGGGGCTGTATCCGTTGTCTATTGCCACAGCAAATGCAAACGGTTTGAATGCTGAACCAGGCTGTCTCTTAATTCCTGTAACATGATTTAAACCTCTTCCAAAATTTTGATTTTGCCCGCCAACCATTGCTCTAATCTCACCATTTGTTGGATCTATAACAACGAAACCGGTTTGAATTGTCATTTCGGCAGTTTTACAGAATCCACAAACTTAGGATCATACTTTAGTCGGTTATAAACAACAGCTTTATCTTGAGATGAGACAGCAGTTCTATATAACTCCGAATTTTTAATGGCTTTATCAATCAAAGATGCTAAAAGACTTTGATTATTTTCCCACTTCCAATTTTTATTAAAAATTTCTTGATATTCTTTCAGATGTTCTGCTGCTGCTTCATTAGCACACTTTTGCATCTTATAATCTAGGGTAGTGTAAATGTTTAATCCATCCATATATAAATTATAACCATACTTATCTGCCATTGCCTCAAGCTGCTGACGTAAGTACTCTAAAAAGTGCGGGGCAATTGATCTGCTTCCGCTAATTCTTTCAGAAGTAAGATTAATTGGAAGTTCTTTGAATTTATTATATGCAGATTCTGAAAGCTTATTATTCTTAACCATGTTGTACATTACAACATTTCTTCTGCGAATTGCATTATCTTTCTTTTTAATTGGATCGTAATTTTCAGGTGATTTTAGCAGCGCAATGAAAAGAGCTGCCTCCGGTATTGTCAACTCGGATGCCTTTTTATCAAAGTACACTTTTGCTGCGGATTCAATTCCATACGCACTTCTGCCGAAATAAGATACATTTAGGTACAATTCAATTATTTCTTTTTTAGTATAGGTTCTCTCAATTTGAAGTGCAGTAATCCATTCCCTAATTTTTCTTACTCCAACATCAAAATAGTTTTCATTTTTTCCTTTAAGCTGATAAAGATTTTTAGCAAGTTGTTGAGTTATTGTACTTGCCCCTTCACGAGAAAATGTAAAAACATTTTTTATCATAGCTTTTGCAAAGCGGGTTAAATCAACACCCCAGTGGTTGTAAAAATTTTTATCTTCAGTTGAAATCAATGCATCAACTGCATGTTTTGGCAAGTTATTATATTTTGTTTCAATACGATTTTCGAAGTAAAACTGTCCTAACAACTCTCCATCAATGCTGTAAACTTTGCTTGCAAGCTGAGGTTTGGGGTTCTCAAGTTCTTCGAGGGATGGTAAACCGCTTATGATGTAGATAATAAAAACCAGAATAAAAAATGCAATTATACCAAGTATTATTTTACGTTTATTATTACTTCCTCTACTTTTAGATTTATTTGCAGCAGAATTAAAGTACTTGTTAAAATCAAAGTTGTTGAGTTTTTTCTTTGCCATATTATCTTAGATCAATTATTTCGAACTTATCTTGTTTAAAAATACCATAGCATGGCTTATCTAACCAAGATCCTAAATTAATATAATTACCTTTTTTATAGGTCTGGAATATTTTTTTATGGAGATGACCAAAAATCACATAATCAAAACCATTATCAATCTTGTGCTGAGCAGCTTCAAACAGTCCATCAACTTCACCATAATTTTTGTGAGAGGTATACTCACGGCTCGATTTGCTTGTAAGTTTCGCTAATCCAATTCCTAAATCGGGATGAATGAGGGAATAAAGTTTTTGAATACCTTTATTACGCATGATTTTTTTTAAGATCAAGTAACCAAAGTCATTTTTAACCAAACCATCACCATGCCCTATGAAGAATTTTTTATTGTTTAGTTCCACTTCAATTGGATTTTCATGCAACTGTATTCCTATCTCTTTTGTAAAAAAATCTCTGTGCATAAAATCATGATTACCAATGAAGTAATGAATCTTAACATTCTTATCACTCAAATCCTTGAGTGCAGTTAATGTTCTGAAAAATCCTTTTTGATAAACGTGCTTATATTCAAACCAATAGTCAAAAAGATCTCCAAGAATAAAAAGTTCTTCACAATTGTTTGCGGTTGAATTCAAAAACTGAACAAGCAGCCGCTCTTTGTTCTTTTCGATTTCGGCTGATTGAAGTCCTAAATGAATATCTGAAATAAACAGGTAAGTATTTTCCACAATAATTCTTGTTTTTATTAAAGTTACTTAAAGCTAATTTGAAAATGAATTCCACTTTCAATTCTGAATTTCATTCTGATCACGAAAATTTGCGAGCAGCCAGTTATCAGGGTCAAGAGATAGTTTTTTCGGTTTTTCATCCAAAACAAATTCGAAATTTTCTTTTCTATCGTTCAAATCAATAATTTTAGATTCACATCTTCCCTTTTCGTACTCAATTTTAACTTCTAACTTAAAGGTATAAGCATTGTATTGCACTTGCTGCTGTATAAGCTCTATTGTTAGTTTGTATTTTCCATCATTTAATTTTGTTGTGTACCACTCATAATCTAACGTTATATTTTCAGTACCCTTAAATACCCATTGATTAAAGAAATCAGTTAGGTCTCTTCCAGATATGTTTTCGCAAACCTTTATAAAGTCATTTGTTGATGCACTCTTGTATTTATAAGTATCAAAGTATGTTCTAAGAATTTGAAAAAAAGTTGAATCGCCCACTTCCCAGCGAAGCATATGAAGAACCCATGCCCCCTTATCATAAATTGTGGTGCTGAAGAGATTTTTTCCTGGATTGTACAGTGTGTTCACAAAGTCATCAGAAAATTTACTTATCATTGTCGATTTGAGAGCATCTTTCCCAGCTTTGTATTCAGCATAGATTGCCTCGCTGTAAGTGGAAAATCCTTCATTCAGCCAGATATCCTTCCATGTGGCGGGACCCACAGCGTTTCCCCACCAATGGTGAGCCAGCTCATGGACATAAATATCTTCAAAAAAGTTATTGCCGCTTACAAAATTGCTTCCTATTCCGGTTATAGTCTGATGCTCCATAGCTCCCATTTGCCAAAGAAATTCCGCTATACCATATTTCTCTTTAATAAATGGATATTCTCCAAACATTTTTGAAAAACATTCAATCATCTTTGGAGTATTCTTAAAATCAACTTTAGCTTTTTCTAGATGATCGGGTAAAACAAAATATTTTATGGGTAAGGTGTCTCTGCTTGCAGTAATATATCGGTCTTCAAATTGTATATAGTTGGATGAATAAATGCACACCAAATATGTTGAGATAGGATAAAAAGTTTTCCAGTAGTAAGTTGATCTTTCCTCATTCTTTTCTATACTAATTAATTTTCCATTTGAGACGGATGTCTGGGATGAATCATTTGTAATTCTAATATCTAGTAAAGCTTTATCAGATGGAATATCATTACACGGAAACCAGGTTGAAGCGAAAGACGGCTCATTTAGATTATAAATAAGTGAAGCACCATTTATCTCGCCAAATGTAAAAGCTGAAAAACCACTTCGCTTTGGAGTTCCCTCATAAACAATTTTTAGCACAAAAGTGTCTAAAGATGTGAGGTTAGCAGATATTTCCAGATCAGTATCTTCATTTTTATAATCTGCGTATTTATCATTTAGTATCAATTCTTTTATTTCCAAATTATCATAAAAATTTAAGTTTATTTTATCGACCTGGTTTGTTAATATTCTGCCGGTAATTGTTGCAATACCTTTAAGTTTTTTTTCTTTAGGATATAAGTCAATATTTAGATCATAGTGCAGTATATCTAACGAATGTTGATTTGGTGATACATAATCATCCGATACTCTTATTATCGGTCCATTATTCAAGTCCTTTTTCAATCGAATAAATGAATCAAAATTTGAAATTAGGTTCACTCTAAATGGAAGTAAACCAATAATCCAGCCGATTATGAAGAAAAAAATAAGCAAAGCGTTGCCTAACAATTTATCTTTAAATATCATAAAAAAAATTAAAGCTATTCCCAATTTAATATAAGAACAAATTGCCAATCAAATCATAATTCTATATATTTCAATAGAAATTGAGGTGAAATTATGACATTCCCAGGATCATCCATTCTCAGAGATACAGTAACAATGCTATTAGCAGGAGGTCAAGGTGAAAGACTTTACCC
>JACAFC010000127.1 GCA_013388515.1 Ignavibacteriaceae bacterium
GCGGTGGTACTGGTTATAAGGGGCGTATGGCTATACATGAAGCTCTTTATTTTACCAAAGAAATTCGGCAAATAATAGTTCGCTCTGGTGTAGAAGTAGATGAAGAAAAAATACGTATTCAAGCAAAGAAAGATGGTTCAAAATCGCTTCGGGATTCAGGCATCGAAAAAGTAATGTTAGGATTAACTTCAATTGAAGAAGTCTTAGCATCAACAACAGAAGAATAGCTTAACCCCCTTTAGGTAATTATTACTAATCAATTCGATCAATTTCGCTTTAAAATCTCATTATAATCACTCTTTTGAAGAGAATTAATTGCATAGAATTTGATTTGAAAGTTATGTCTCATGTGAATTAGAGAATAAAATAGGAACAAAAGTGGAAGTACAGACTTTAAGTCAAGCTCCAGTTAAAAAAAACACAGTCTCAGTTGAAGAAGTAAAGAAAATACTTGCAGATTTTAAAGAAATAATTCCGCAAGATCTCCGCGGGCCAGATAAAGTTTTATTTCTATTGGAGAACACAAGTAAGCTTGCGGCCGAAAGTAAAATAGTCTTGAAAGATTTCTTTGACTATCTCCTGATTTCAATGATAGAAAGAGACGCCTCGGATATAGAAGTTGGCGGTCATGGTAATGAAGGTTACATCTGGTTTAGAATATATGGAATTAAAGAACGGGTAATGGATTTACCCCGCTTTACAGAAGATGAAGCCGCAATTCTAATAATTAACCTTTTAAATACAAATCAAAGAAAATATCTCTCCGTCGCTAAAAATCTGGACTTTAGCTACACATGCTACTACGAGCGCAAAAAAATAAATGTAAGATTTAGAGCTGACGCCTACTTTGAGTTGGATACTCTTGCCCTTAACATGCGTGCAATAAATTTAAATGTTAGACCATTAGATTCACTTGGCTTCCATCCAAATGTTATTAAGGTGATGAGTCACAATTATATAAAGTTTGGATTATCTCTCATTACGGGTATAACAGGTTCCGGTAAATCAACAACTTTGGATGCAATTATTGATGAACATAACAAGTTTGATCCAGCTCATGTGATAATTGTTGCTTCACCAATAGAATATGTTCATAGGTCGAATAAGTGTATCATAAAGCACAGAGAAGTTGGTAGAGATGTACTGTCGTTCAAAGATGGTGTAATTCAAGCAATGCGTCAAGATCCTGATATTATTGTGATAGGTGAAATGAGGGACCCTGAGACCATTTTGGCAGCTCTTGAAGTTACAGATACTGGTCATAAAGTTTTTTCAACACTCCATACATCCTCTGCAGTTGAATCGATAGATAGAATTGTGGCAGAAGTCAACCCCCACTAGCAAGAACGTGTAAGACACAGACTTGCCGATGTTTTGGTCTCAATTGTATCTCAAAAACTTCTGCCGGGCGTTGATGGTAAATTGGTTATGGCAAAGGAAGTTTTGGTAGTTACCCCTAGTGTTAAAGCTGCAATTAAGAATAATACCACCAGTGAAATTTACCTAATGATAAACCAAGGGGGTGCAGCAGGGATGATTACTATGGAACAAGATTTGAAGCGATTATACTTAAAAAAGAAAATATCGTTGGAAAATGCAATAGCATATGCCAATAATAAAACAAGGATTCAACAACTTTTAGCGGCCATCTAATGAAACCAATAGTTTGCATTTTTTGTGAAGGCAATGACACCAAAATTGCTGTTCTAGAAAAAGATAAAGAAAAAATTAAAGTTTTAAAAACCGGGTCTTTTAATGTTGTTCAGCCGCCAATTGAAGTAGCTGAAGGGATTACAAATCTTAAAATGGAATCCGAAGAGCTGTCACTTGAGGAATTGGACAAAGCAGATCCGATAACAGAAGTTGAAGTTGTAAGCACATCTGGTTTAGCATTAATAAGCACCTCACTCAAAGATATTAACCTGAACAACAGCCTTTTCATTCCAATACTAACCGAACCGGCAGTTCACTATCATGTTTATGAAGGCAGCAAGCTGGGCAAATCAAAAAAGTTTGTTAACGATCTGATAAATGATATTTCGGAAACAAAAAATATCACAGTTTCTAAAGATGAGCTGGCATATGTTGAACTTGCTGATAAATCCTCTCTAGCAGTTTTTCTTAGTGGAGAGGTTAGCTGTATTAAATTGGTTAGTTCACTTGCCGGATATAATGGTAAAAGATTTTATAAAATACCCACAATTAAAAGTGCCGAAGTTGCATTAGCAAACTATATAGCTAAGAAAAAGAAATTTTTCCCAGATGACCAGTCATTGATTGTTTATATCGGTAAAGAGTACAGCAAACTTATTTTCTTACAAGGTAGAAAACTTAAGCACATAGGTACTACGCTGGACATCGGAACAACTAATCTTCATACATATGATGTGTACTTCTCAAAAATACTGTTGGAAATGGATAACGGCGGTATATCTTCATTGGATAACATTATAGTTTGCGGCGAAGATGATTCTGAAAACCTTATCTTATCATTCTATGGAACTTTTCCAGAAGCTAATGTATCGAGATTAGAGTTTGATGATCTTAATATTTCACTTCTCGATCATGATTCTCAGCAGTCTATTTCTGCTTATAGTATTTTGGTGGCTACTGCAAACGAGTTTTTTGATGATCAAAACCAAAAGCAAACTGATACTATAAATTTATTGCCGCGCTATGTTAGAGAAGATCAAAAAGTTTTTCAATTTGCATGGCACGGTTACGCAATCCTTCCATTGCTATTTGGAGCTACTTTCTTTTTAACTCTTCAAATTTTAATGAATAATAGACGTGCTGCAGAGCTTGATAAAGAGATAGCCCAGCAAACAGTATTGCTGCGTCAAAATCAAGAAATACTAGGCAGAATTGCCGAATTAGAAAATAAAATAAGTGGATTTGGGCAAACTCAAACAATCTTAGATTCAGCGGCAGTGGGTACCGGTGTTTGGTCAAAAGTATCTGAACATTTTTCAGACTTTTTCGGATCTAAACAAAATATTTGGCTAACTAAGTTAAACGGTGAAGGACCAGCTATTACTGTAGAAGGATACGCTTTATCCAAGCTTTCACCTACCGAATTAGCATACTCAATTACTGGGTCAGAATTAAAAGGTATCTTTTTCGAATCGATACGTGAAAGTGATGCTTACCGTTACAATTTGAATTTTAATTTATCACAATTTCCTAAAGTAACACCATGAACAGGAAACTTAAAAACACACTTGCGCTTGTAGGACTTCTGATTTTCATAATCGTTGTTGGTGGAGCATATATACTATTCTTCCAACGCAGTGAACTTTCGGCTAAAGAAGACAAGCTTAGAGAATTGAAAGCTAATGATTATAACACTGAACAGTTAACATTACAGTATGAAGACCTTTACCAGAGAGCCTTAGTGCTCGACTCTGTCCTTGCATCTAGGAAATTTAACATCCCACAAAACTTGTCTTCAATTAAGTTTTATGATTTTGTGACAAAACTTACCAGCACTTTGTCTTCCGATATAAAAGTTGATGTTGAATTTGTTGAGCAGAAACAAGAACGGGATTTTTATTACTATGAATATAAAGTAAAGGGTATAAGTCCCTATAATGATTTATACAAATTCATTTATGGCATTGAACAAAGCAAAGAATTAAAAAAGATTTCGTCTGTTAACCTAAGCAGCATAGTACAAAATGTAAAAGACGACGGACCAAAGTTTCTTGTCAATTTTGTAATGGGAGTAAGAGTATTTTTCTCAAATAACAATCGTTTTGCAACTGCGGAATTTGTAGAAAACGACCTGTCGTCACGTCCGTTGTACGATGCATTTTATCCATTGCTTAGAAACGAAATTCCATCTAACACGGATGGTTTACTTGATGTAACCGGAGCCAAACTTCTTGCATTAGTTCCCGAAGGTGCCTTTTTAAGCGATGTATCCGGAAATACATTCCTCTTGTGGGAAGGTGAGCCTGTTTATTTAGGATACTTGACAAGCATTGATTATAAAAATAATAGAGTGAAGTTTATTATAAACAGAGGCGGCGTAATAGAAAAGGTGGAACTGTACTTAGAAAAAGAAGCAAATAAGAAATAAAAAATGAGAGTCGAAATTATGAAAACGATTATTCTATCATTATTAATAACAACTTTTTTTGCCATCACTGGATCTGCTCAGCAATATCTAGAAAGACAATTCAAGGGTTATACTAATCCAGATGAATTAGTTACTATGTCTTCCAACCTTCCCTTTGACAAAGCAGTTGAACTTTTAAGTAAGGTAAGTGAGAGTATGAAGGGTAAGAGAGTAGTTTCAACTTATTCGGGTACAGAACCGATTGGAATTGAAATTGAAAACATGCAGTACGAAAAAGCATTGGTTGTTTTGGTTCAGTATAGAGGTTTAGTTTATGAAGAAAAAGAAGATGTGATAATAATAAAAAAGCGGGGCGAACAAGTTGATAATCGTACTGCCGAAAACTATGTACCGGTTGATGCAAGAGAAGTCAAAATTTCAGCAGTATTTTTTGAGATGGATGTTAATGAAGCAAGAAAACGGGGCATAGATTGGAAAGTAGTTTTTGAAGGAAAAGGACTTGACTTAGGCGGGTTATTGGGTATTGATCGGACGAAAACTCAAGAGCAAGGAACCTCAACAGTGCAGGAGCCAACTTTTGATGTTGGTATTGCGAGTGATTTCCAACTAGGAAATTTGTTTGGTGAGGCAACTGCAATATTCAAATTTTTTGAAACCGAAGATTTGGGTGAAGTAATTGCCAGCCCCAATATTGTGGTTAGAGACGGTCGTCCCGGAAGAATTCAAGTTGGTTCAGATATTTCAATTAAACAAAAAGATTTTGCCGGCAACGTTGTAGAAAACTTTTTTTCAACAGGTTCTATTATAAATGTTGTTCCATATGTAATTAAAGAAGAGGGAATAGACTACATCTTACTTAAAATTACTGCCGAAAGAAGTTCATTTGTTCCCGATGAAGCAAACACTATAATAAATAAAACACAAGCATCAACTGAAGTAATAATGCTTAATGGGGAAGAAACCGTTATAGGAGGACTTTTTGTTAACAGTGAAGTTAAAATAAGATCTGGTGTACCGATATTGAAAGATCTTCCGTGGTACGTATTTGGGCTTAGATATATATTCGGAAGGGATGAAACAACAACAACTAAAAAAGAATTGGTAATTCTGCTTAAAGCCGAACTTGTTCCAACCTTAAAAGACAGAGTGGCCGGAACCAGCTCTACCACGCCATTAAAAGATGAAGTAATGAAACAGAGAGAAAGAATTAAAACTTATCAATTCAGTCCACAAAAAGGCAACGGCAATTGATGCCGAAATATTGAAACAATTTTAATCGTTGATGACGATTTAAGTGTTTGTACCACATTAAAAGAAGAACTATCTGAAGTTGGTTACGACACGGATTTTCTCCTAAGCGGAACAGAGGTTTCAGATTATATAAAATCTAAACCTGTTGACTTAATTCTTTTAGACCTTGTGCTTCCGGAGAAAGACGGTTACGAAATTCTTAAAGAAATTTCAGACAATAAAATTGACGTAAAAATTGTGGTATTAACTGCCTACGCTGATGTTAAAAGTGCCATCGATTCAGCAAGACTAGGAGCCAGCGACTTTATTAGTAAACCTTATGATTTAGATGAACTATTAATAACAATTCGTAAGGTTCTGCAGCGAGATGATTAGTAATGAAAATAAGTTATCGAATACTTTTTATCAACTTTTTTGTTGTAGCATTAATAATAGGAAGCGCTTCATTCGCTTTCTATTCAATAATGTATAATGTACTTACTAGTCAACAATCCAAGTATCTTCTAAAATCTTCAAACGATTTTCTTCTAGCATATAAGGAAACTTTTCAAGAAACTGAAAATGACTTTATGCAGTTGTCTGAGGAAGAGTTATTTTCATCTCAAAGAATTAAACCAACTACAATTGATTTCATTTTAGAGGGCGATCCTCGTAAACCTAAATATTTTACTCGCTCAATTGTAAAAGAAGGCGTAAGTATTTCTATAAATGAAAACTCCTTTGAAAAATTTTACAAAGACAATCCATCTGTTGTTATTAAGAAACACACTTATGCAAACGGATCCACTTATTACTATGGAAGATTGCTTACTGATGATTTTCTAAACTCAATTGCACAAAAGATAAATGCCCAGGTTGCAATAATAACTGGCAATTCTACTTTACAGGTATCAAATCAATCTTCTAATCAACAGTTTATCTACTTTTTGAATAAAGCTTATTACCACTTAGCTAAGGCCGAAAAATTTAAAATTTACTCAGAAGAATCAGGTCAGGCGGATATAATTTCAACACTTTGTACAACAACATCTTCGGTAAATGAAAATCAAAATCTCAGTTTTCTTGTATTTGCACCATTGAACGAAGCCGCCGATCTTAGGTCAAGTATAAAGTACATTTTTTTGACAGTTGGAGTTGCAGGAGTATTACTTTCTTTAATCCTCACTTTTATGTTTACTCAAAGGATAAGGAATCAGCTAAGCTTATTAAGTAATGCTACAAAGCTTACAAAACAAGGTAATTTTAAAAATAAAATTGAGATCCAGTCAAATGATGAAATTGGTCAATTAGCATTTGCATTTAATACAATGTTGGATGAGCTGGATAAACATGATCATAATGTAAAAGAATACGCTGACTTTATTGCCCTAATAAATAAAAATCCTTCACTTAAGGAAATAGCTGACGCAGCGTTAAACAAAATTATTAAGACTTGCAGTTTTGCTGTTGGAGCAATTTATTCTGTTAAAAGTGATTCAATAGCTCTGATACGATCGTATGGAATAAAGACGAAATCTACAGCCGAAGATTTTGAACTTTTTGAATCAGCAATAAAAAATAAAGAAATACAAGAGCTAAATTTTGAGAAGAGCTCATTAACAGTGTCTTCAGCTATCATTTCGTTTGAATTAAAGTATTTGTTGATAGTTCCAATTCTTTTTAATAATGAGGTAATTGCAATTATTGAATTGGGAGGCGTAGAAAAGCCAACCGAAGAGGTCAAAGAATATTTAACTAAAATTCAGGAACCATTAGCAATTGGGCTTACTAATGCATTCGCATTTGTTCAGCTTGAAAACTTTGTTGTTGAATTGAAGTTACTTAACGAAGAGTATCAAAAACAGAATAATCAGATTAAACAGCAAAATGAAGCCTTGATTAAACTGCATGATCAACTAAAGGAAAAAGCTAGTGAACTTGAGTTTCAAAAATCAAGAGCTGAAGAATCAACAAAGCTTAAATCACAATTTCTTGCAAGTATGTCCCATGAACTGAGAACCCCAATGAATTCTGTACTAGGGTTAACAGAATTAATGCTTGAAGAAACCTCCATTTTAACTCCTAAAACAAAAGAGAGATTGGAAATAGTCCACCGCAGCGGCAAAAGGTTAATGAATTTGATTAATGATATTCTCGACCTATCAAAAATAGAAGCTGGCAAAATGGAGATTAAGAATGATGAGACTTTACTTGAAGATATAATTCTTGATGTTGAAGCTTCAATTAAACCCTTAGCTTTGAAGAAGCGATTAGAACTTAAAATCAACAGAAAAGTAAATACCAATATTTATATTGAAACGGACAGAGGTAAAGTAACACAAGTATTAATCAACTTATTGGGTAATGCAATAAAATTTACTGAAAAAGGCTTTGTTGAGTTACAGATAGCTGTTGAATCAGAGAGGTACCTCAGATTTGATATAATCGATTCAGGCATTGGAATTTCAATTGAAGATCAAAAAATTATTTTCGAAGAATTTAGGCAAATAGATGGAACAACCACACGCAAATATGGAGGAACAGGATTGGGGTTGTCAATATGCAAAAGAATTGCCGAAATGCTGAATGGCTCATTAAGTGTAGATAGTCAAATAAATAGAGGTTCTGTTTTTTCCTTTACGATACCGCTTAAAGTAATAGTTGGTATGCAAGAGAATGATTTATTAAGCAAAAATGATTCTATTCAGGAAAAAATGGAGAATTCTTACTTTGTCCATGAAGAAAAGAATGTTGAAATCCGTTTAGATGAGCTAAAAAAACTTGGTAAGGAAGTTGAAGCGATTACCCGGGAAGAACAATTGATGCAGAGAGAATATAAGGGTGAAGTTCTAGTTGTTGATGATGATCCGGACACTTTGTTTACTATAATCGAAATAGTTAAATCATGCGGTTGTAAAGTTCTATCAGCAAATAATGGAAGCGAATGCCTAGATGTTTTGTCTGCTAATAACCCTGATCTTATTTTACTTGATATAATGA
>JACAFC010000151.1 GCA_013388515.1 Ignavibacteriaceae bacterium
AGCATCGTTTGGTGTATCTTTTGTTTTGTAGGAGTTTAAGTTTTCTGTGAATGAGTAAGTGAAGCTTGCTAAAATTTCAAGTAAAACAGTTTCAGATAATTTAACTTTAGCTCCAATACCAGCTGGAACAATTGCAGTCCAACCTTCTTCTTCAACAGTTTCTTGAGGATTTTGATAATCCAGTGCATTTGGGCTGTCATATTTCTTAAGGTCATAATGCAGTCCGCCTCCTCCAATAAAGAGGTAAGGATTCCATTTTTCTGTTTCTTTCAAACTTATAAGGAATCTAAAATCAATTGGAATAATATCCGTGGAATATTTTGCAGATGTAACTCCATACATATCAGCAAAATCTTTTCCTTGATAACGCCCATAACCAGCACCAACTTCACCTTGTAGCCCTTTAGCAATATCAAATCTGAAGTAACCTCTGCCTAAGAAGGAGAAATCAAAAGCATCAAAGTTCTTCTCAAGATAAAATTCATCCAATGGATATAATCCATTGAACTGCAAACCAACTTTTAATCCTTCGGCATTTAGCTGGCCGTAAACTGGCAAACTGAATGCAACGAGGACGAAAGCAATTGCAAAACATGCAAAGATTTTTTTCATTTTTTGTACCTCTATTGTTAGTGATTAGTTAACTATTAGTTCTAAATGACGCTTATTTCTTAAGTAGATCACGAATTTCAGTGAGTAAAACCTCCTGCTTAGTAGGTGAAGGTGGAGCAGCTGGTTTTTCCTCTTCTTTCCTTTTCATTGTATTAATAGCTTTGATAACCATAAAAATAGCAAAAGCAATAATAATAAAATCAATAACTGTATTTAAAAATAATCCATATTTGATTTTAACAGCTTCTTCTGTTTCGGTTGCACTTTTTACGGTTATTGCCAATTTAGAAAAATCTATTCCACCTAGCAGTACACCAATAGGAGGCATAATAACGTCGGCAACGAAGGAGCTTACAATTCTACCAAATGCCCCCCCTATGATGATACCAATAGCCATGTCCAGTACATTACCTTTTACCGTAAATTCTTTGAACTCTTTGATTATTGACATGGTGTTCTCCTTTCTTAATAATTTAGAAAAGTGAATAAGTAATACCAAATTGTAATGCTTCTTTTAACTGAGTTTTAAGTGATTGTTTCTTCTCGTAAATTAATAAAACATTAAAGTTCACATTAAAGTATTTGCTGATTTGAGCTGTAATCAGATTATCCCATCTTACATCCCAAACATCAAGTTCATTAAAGCTCGAAAATAACCTTAACTTACTGCCATATAAAACGTTCTCTTCGATTTTAACTGCACCTTCGGTTACGGATTCTATACCAGTATCAAACTTAAATTTCTCCAGTTCACTTGGGGTTTCGGGATCATCGGAATAAAATGGAAATTTACTGGTAATGGTTTCCTGAAATCCAAGACCAATTCTCGTAGTAAAATTTGGCAGCTTGTTATACATAAAACCAATACTTTGGGTTATGTAACCAGGGTCAAAAAATTGCGAGGTTTGGATAGCAGGATTTATTTTATAATCATATCCTTTGGATAAAACAGTGCGCACTGAATTGCTAAAGTAAGGGTCTAAAGCCCAGCCAAATGCATAGGATAAAATACTCTCAAGAAAAAATTCATTATCGTTTGTTCTAAACTCATCTTCACCAAGCTTGGTTCTTCCGAAAGCAAGCTTTAATCCATTGTTAAAAGTCCAAGGTGAATCAATAAATTTCGCTCCAAAATTTCCAAGTAAAGTAAAAGCTAAAGCATTATCACCACCTTGGGTCCAATTTTCTAGCGCAATCTGGCTGATATTTAAACCAGCTACACCTGAGTAAGACCATTTCGGGGCGATAAGGGAGTCATCCAAAGAAAAAGAAACTGAACTGAAAAGCAGTAAAAAGAGACAAATTAGTTTTTTCATTAAGCAAAGCACTCCAATTTATGATTTTAATAACAGTTATTATGTTGCAAAGTAGCCAAACAACTCTTCCACTCGTTATTTAAAGTAGAAAATCAATAATTTACCCTCAACATATCTCCCTAACTAAATGTTATTTCCAAATTTGAAGATTAAGGGATTTAATAATGCCCTAATTTAAGTCATTCATTTCAAAGAAAAAAGAAAATAGTTAAAATTTAATGTTTTGTTAAATCTTGCCTCAAAAGTCCTAAGCCTTTTGGCTACTAATATTTGTTTGAAAAAACATCTCTGTTGATTCACACATAAAACGCCCATAATTCAATAAATAATTATTAAAACGGTAATTTTGTCTTAGAATAGAACAATTTAGCCCATTTTAGAGCAATTCTTCTTGGCAATCCGTTTGATATGAATACCTTGACAATCAGGATGTTTAAACCATATGATTTATTTAGAATATGGAGATTTTTTCAAATTAAGCCTGATTAATATCTGGGGGCACAAAATTAACTATGATAAAAAGAACCTAAGAATCCTAATACCATTGCTCATTTTTGCAATATTAATGGGATTTAAATTAAATGAATAAGAATATGTCATTAGAAAGCAATTCACAATTGGAATACTCATTGAAAGTGGAAGGTGATTTCATTCCACATCCAAACGGGGTATTTGAAATTTGTGATGGATACATTAAAACGTGCAACATTCAATTTGCTAATTTACTCGGTTACACTGTTGAGGAAATAATCAACAAAAAACCACTAGTCGAAATAATTCATGCAGATGATTGGAAGATTTTTGAGAAGCAAATAGATTCTCTTTTATTACATGGAAGTGAGTATTCGGAACAGACAATTCGTATTGTTCAAAAAAACAATGAACATGTAACTCTCAAAATATCTTTATCAAAGAAGCAGAATAAATTCAGTACAAGCCTTATTGGATCAGCAGTTATTGATGCCGGGTCAAAAAATAGAGAGACATCATTTAACTTACTAAAACTTGCTGTTCAGCATGTACATGAAGGGATAGTTCTAACAGATATGAGCAGAACTATTCTTTTCGCAAATGAACCATTTACAAAGATGGTGGGATACTCATTAGATGAATTGTGTGGAAAGAATGTTGGATCTATTTTCGATAACTGTGCTAATATTTCAGAAAAATGGACTTCATTATTATATCCGCACAATGATAGATATAACTGTGAATTAGTGTTTAGCAGAAGGGATGGTTCTCATTCTTTATTTGAAGTTAAGTATTCAGTTATCAAAGATCCTAATGATACACCAATATCAGAATTGTTCACCTTTAGTGATATCTCGGAGAATGATCGAGCAATGGGTGAACTGCGTCGTAATG
>JACAFC010000128.1 GCA_013388515.1 Ignavibacteriaceae bacterium
AAATGTGCAATCAATGAGATGATTATGATGGCTGCTGAAGACATTATCATTCCTCTAAATGGAATATGTGCAGCATGCAAAAGCCCGCCGAGCATAGATTCACTTAAAGCCCAAAGGGCTGTCAACCGCGAAAGGGAAATGGTATTATCTTGTTGAATCAATATGAAATAAAAATAGAATTAATATTTGTCGCTGCATTTCACTCCCAAAGATAAATTATTTAGTTATTTTATAGTAGGAATTTTTATCAAACTACAAATTGCTATCATGAATTCTAAGGCGCAGTTAAATTAACATGAGAATTAATTTTAAACTTCCGGCAGATCTCACTCCCAAATTATACACTATTCTTGGCGAAGGTTATACAAAACAGACCTTCATAGCAGATTTAATTTCAGGTGTTCTAATCGGTATAATTGCTTTACCCCTTGCAATTGCTTTTGGAATCGCCTCGGGTGTAAAACCCGAGCAAGGATTATTTTCAGCTATAGTTGCAGGTATTATTGTTTCTTTGTTTTCCGGATCGCGGGCTCAAGTTTCGGGTCCCACTGGCGCATTCATCGTTATCATTTATGGGATTGTTCAAGAGTACGGTTACGATGGTTTAGCCATTGCCACCATTCTTGCTGGGGTATTCTTAGTTGTTTTAGGTTTATTTCGATTTGGAATTTTACTTCGTTTTATTCCTTATTCGTTGACAATAGGATTTACCAGCGGGATAGCTATAATTATTTTTTCCAGCCAGGTTAATGATTTTTTAGGTTTAGGTATCCAGTCAGTGCCAGCAGATTTTGTAGATAAGTGGATTGTTTACTTCCAAAATTTTAATGCCTTCAATTTCCCTACAATGCTTATTGGAGTATTGTCGCTAACATTAATTTTTGTTTGGCAGCGATTTAATCTGAAAATTCCAGGTTCTTTAGTTGCACTTATTGCCGCAACATTAGCTGTACAATTTTTTAATTTGCCTGTTGATACAATTGGTACAAAGTTTGGCAGTGTGCCTAATTCATTCCCTCCGCCATCGTTCCCCAATTTGAGCTGGTCAGTAATTACAAAAATGTTCTCACCAGCATTTACTATTGCTATTTTGGCTGCAATCGAATCTTTACTATCTGCAGTTGTTGCCGATGGAATGATCGGAACACGCCACAGATCGAACATGGAATTAGTAGCACAAGGGCTTGGGAATATTGTATCTCCAATCTTCTCAGGAATTCCAGTAACTGGTGCTATTGCAAGGACTGCGGCAAACATCAAAAACGGAGGCAAAACACCTATTGTTGGAATTATTCATTCAATAGTTCTTGTAATTATAATTCTATTTTTCGGATCGTATGCGGAGATGATACCTTTACCAGCATTATCTGCCATACTTATTTACACTGCTTACAAAATGGGAGAATGGCATTCATTTGTGAAAACGTTAAAAGCTCCTATAAGTGATAGGGTGATTCTTATTAATACTTTCCTTCTGACAGTTTTTATTGATTTGACTGTTGCAATTGAAGTTGGATTAGTTTTGGCAGCATTATCTTTCATCAAAAAGATGTCTGATGTAACTGAGGCTCGGCTGCTAACGGAGTCCATCAGAGCTGCCGAAGAAGGAAGTGAATCCTCACAAATTACTGCGATGGAAATTCCCAAAGGGGTTGAAATTTTTGAAGTTTATGGTACCTTATTTTTTGGTGCAGTAGAACAATTTAGGGATACAATTAAACAACTGGAAAGGGCCCCAAAAGTTATAATTCTTCAAACACAGCATTTGCTTGTTATTGATGGGAGCGGATTAAAAGCGCTTGAAGATCTTTTTAATCAACTGCAAAAGGAAAAGACAATCCTTCTGGTTTCAGGTTTGCACAAGCAGCCGATGTTTGAACTGATTCGTTCAGGATTATTTGATAGAATAAAAGAGGAAAACTTTTTTGGTAATCTTGACGAAGCAATGATAAAAGCAAGATCATTAGTCGCAAATAGATAAAAGAAAATAGACGGAAAACTTTTGATTAAATATTTACTTATAGGTACTGGCGGGTTTATTGGTTCAGTTTTAAGATACTGGACTTCTGTAAATGCATATAAAATCTTTGGAGAAAAATTTCCTTATGGGACTTTTGCTGTTAACGTAATAGGGTGTTTGTTAATTGGTTTTATTGCAGAAATTTCTGAAAATCGTTTTCTAATCAGTTCAGAAGTAAGAACTTTTTTAATGATTGGTTTTTTAGGCGGCTACACAACCTTTTCAACTTTTGGTTATGAGACTTTTACTTTACTGCAGGATAAGGACTATCTCACGGCTGGTTTAAATATTCTTTTGAGTGTAGTTGTTTGTCTTTTTGCTGTTTGGCTTGGAACTTTGCTTGCTAAACTATTTTAGAATTTCTAAAAGGATGAATTATGAAAATTGAAGGTGAAGGAAAATTATTAAGAATATTCCTTGGTGAAGTTGATAAATTTGAAGGAAAACCTCTTTATGAAGTGTTAATAAGAAAAGCAAGAGAATTACATTTAGCTGGCGCAACAGTTTTTCGCGGTTTGGAAGGATTTGGTGCAAAATCTGTAATTCATAAAGCAAAGTTTCTGGAACTCTCGGAAGATTTGCCGGTTCTAATCGAAATTGTGGACACCGAACATAAAATTAGGGAAATTCTGCCAATTCTTGACGAAATAATAACCAAAGCTCGTTGCGGGGTGTTAATCACTATGGAAAAAGCTGAAGTGATTAAGTACACTTCGGGAAAATAATTAGAACTCTTCCATTTTTAATCATTTTCTTTACTTATTTTTAAACATGTAAATATTTACTCTTTTATAATTATTTAACTAAACGAAATGTCAATTCTAAATAAAGTATTAGATTTTTTTAAGAGACGAGAAGATGCAAGCATAGGCGGTGGTCCAAAAGCCGTAGAAAAGCAATTAGCTAGCGGCAAATTAACTGCAAGAGAGAGAATAACAGCGTTGTTAGACCCCGGCACTTTTCACGAATATGATCTTTTTGTTAAACATGCTGGAAAAGATTTTGGTATGGACAAAAAGGAACTCCCCGGAGACGGTGTAATAACAGGAACTGGAATGATTTCGGATCATCCGGTTTGCATTTTTGCTCAGGATTTTACAGTTGCGGGTGGTTCGTTAGGTTTGATGCATGCCCGTAAAATTACAAAGATTATGAACCACGCAATTAAAATGGGCATACCATTGATAGGAATAAATGACTCAGGTGGTGCAAGAATTCAGGAAGGAGTCAATTCACTTGCCGGCTATGGTGAAATTTTCTACAGAAATACTCTTGCTTCAGGTGTAATTCCACAAATTTCCGTAATTCTGGGACCCTGTGCTGGTGGTGCGGTTTATTCTCC
>JACAFC010000211.1 GCA_013388515.1 Ignavibacteriaceae bacterium
GAACTGAATAAGCAATCTCTTTAACAGATTTATGCTTCAAAAATTTTAATTTATTAACTAATCTTTCCTCACTGTAGTAATTAAAATCTTGATCTGTCGAATCAATCACCCCATCCGAATAAATAACGAGGATGTCACCTTTTAGAAAGTTAATGTTCTCTATTGCAAACTTTACATTAGGAGTTGGTCCAATAACAGGTCCAGTGGGATTTAGCTTAATTATTTCATCTGAATTGCTGCGAAGAAAAAATGGCGGATTGTGACCGGCATTTGCATAAAGAAAAAGTCCGCTTTTATCATCGGAAAGCTCGCCATAAAATAAGGAAGCAAATTTATCATCTGCGAAAATTTTATTAACAAGCTGATTAATCCTTTTCATTAAAGGAGAAATTTTTATTTCAAAACTGCTTGCCATTCGTATTGCACCGGAGATATACATTGCCTCTGCAGCAGCACTAACACCTTTACTTGCAGCATCTCCAACCACAATGCCAAGCCTTTGATTATCATCTCCAACTTCGAGGTAATCAAAAAAATCTCCGCCAACTATTTCTGCCGGACTAGTAATTCCGAAAATCTCATAATTATGAAATCGATATTCATGTTCGGGGAGAATACTCTTTTGTAATTCACGCGCTTTGTCTAAATCAGCTCTAAGATTTTTTGCTCGAATAGAATATTTTCTTTGCTTAATCTGTGAAGTAAGTGCAGTTGCAAGAATATTTAATGTGTAACGGAGTTCTTCATCAATCTCATCACTATTAAGCGCCAAAAGATATTCGTAATATACTTTATCGTTTATTTTAAGTTTTTCGCCAACACCGGTTGCCGAGTATTTGAATATTCCTTTCCTTCGCAGAATAACATTGGTTTCATGACTAAGTATAGTTCTTTCTTTTGCCATTAAATCAAATACGGGGTAGTCTTTTAACAATAAAACAAATCCGGGATTTATTCTATCGACATTTCCAGTTTGATAAAGAAGTTTGTAAGATGATTTGGAAACATTCAACTGCCAAATTCTTCCGCCAGTTATGTTACTTTCTTTCTGACCTACAATTTGCTTTAAAACTGCAATAAGCATATCCTTTTCTGTTTCAAAGGATTGCGAAGCAATTGTTTCTACTGTTTTGTATAACTTTTTTTGATCCACTGTTACTTTCTTGATAATTAATTCGAATAAAAGTCTATCATATCTTCTATTGCTTTTTTGCAAACAGGACAAAACCCCTCAGCATTTAGCGCCCGCATAATACAATTTTGCATTGGTCTGAAAATTCCCTTTTCTACATAACCGCCGCCTTCAAAGGCACCTACTTGTGTTTTATACTCATTTGTTTCAGGTGTTGGTATTGGAGTTTCATTGTCAACCAAATTTTTCCATTTTGAATTAAAGTCAACCAAAGTTGTAAGATTAGGATCTACTGGCTCAACCGTAAGATCATAAAAATTTTGATAAGAAACGTCTTCAGTAACATATTCATCGGCAAGCGAGGCAAAACCATGTCCAAATTCATGAACAAATACTTCCTCTTCAAAACGGTTTTGGTTCATACAAACAGAATAATAGTTATAAATAGCTCCTCCGCCGTATTCTTTTGTATTAACCAAAATATATATTTGATCATAAGGTACATTGGAAGCAGCATGTCGAACAGATTTATTATCCGTTGTCATTAAATAACGTTCTGTACCGAAGGTGGCAAAATTAGTATTGAACTGTGTTTTAGCCCATAATCCTTTGGTCGGAAAATCAGTTCCAGATTGCTCGGACGGAGCTTCAACGCCCCAAATATTAAATTTATTTTTATTCTCTTTGAATGGTGAAGCATTAAATAAATAGTTGGCAAATTTCTCACAATCTTGTTTGAAGAGAGGTATTTCTTCCGATGTATATCCATCTGGAAGAATTACTATATCAATTTTTTTTGAAGGGTCGCCCGAATCATGTATGGTAAAAGTCTCAAATTCCTTACTTCTTTCTTTTTTAATGAAATAATTATTCGGATCAATCTTGTATTCAAATTTCTTAATTAACTCGTTTTTTTTGTTTCGTGTATAAAATTCTACTCTAACATTTTTCTTAGGAAAAGGGATAAGCATTGTTTCATTAAATGAACGAAAGGTGTGTTTAGCTTCCTCTGTAGTCTGCCATTCACTAAAAAGTGTAGAATAAGTTTTAGTGTAGATCAATTCATTTGATGCAGAGTCAAAAACGGCAATTTTGTACTTACCATAATTAAACTTATCTAAAAGGTTAACTTTCGATCCACCCCAGAAAGGTTCTTGAATTAGCTCATCAATTGAATAGTAATCTGATTCATAATTACCCGTATGGAAATAATCAACACGCAGTGTCTTATCAAAGAAATAATCATTGAATTCTACCTGAGAAAGTATGCATGAATTTATTAATAATAATCCAAGAAGAAATTTCATTATAAGATCCTATAAAATGAGAGTAATTATTTACTAAAAAGATTTCCTTGAACCAGGCTTTATAATGGGAATACCATTTTTGCAAAGTTCACATTCTTCTGGGAGAAATGAAACCGCATTAACTTTAAGCGCACTGAATTGAGGATAACCAAAATTAACTTTTCCATTACTTCTATCCACTATAAATCCAACACCACAAACTATTGCACCGAATGATTTTACAATCTCAATAACTTCGAATACTGATCCACCTGTTGTAACAACATCCTCACATACAAGTACGCGCTCATTTGCAGCTAATGTAAAACCTCTTCTTAAAGTTAAAGCAGATTGTTCTCTTTCTGCAAAAATGAATTTTTTATTTAATTGCCGGGCAACTTCTTGGCCAACAATTATACCGCCAAGTGCCGGTGCAATTACAGTATCTATTGGAATATTTTTGAAATGTGAAACGATCGTCTCACAAATTTGAGTGTTGTAATTAGTATACTGAAGTACTTTTGCACATTGAAAATATTGATTGCTGTGTCTGCCGGAAGTCAAACGAAAATGTCCTTCCAATAATGCTTCAGTTTTACGGAATATGGTTAGAAGTTCTTGTTCGTTTAAGCTCATAATTTTTCTTACTACATTTTATTATTAAATAAGAGATTCTATTTTTTCAGCTAACTCAAAGTCCCTTCTCGTAATTCCCCCTTCACTGTGCGTTGAAATGGAAATTTTAACTTTGTTCCAGCCATACAGTAAAATATCTGGATGATGATTAAGTAATTCAGCTATATCAGCCACCTTGTTTACAAAAACCATAGCTTCTTTGAAATCTTTAAGTTTAAAATCTTTAACTATTTGGGTTTCAGAATAAAACCAGCCGATAAGTTCATCAAGTTTCAATCGAATTTCATCTTCGCTGAGTAATGTCATGGTTCCTCCTCTATAAAATAAAAAAAGCGTATTATTAAATAATACGCTTTCTAATTTAAGAATTATTTAGCGAAATTAATTCTCCTCAGGTCCAGCACTTTCAGTTTCCTTATCCGGAATGTCTATTTGCGAATCTTCATCTATGAACACCAAGTGGTC